>JAFMES010000033.1 GCA_017856605.1 Chitinophagaceae bacterium | reverse complement strand
GAAGAAGAAAAAATTGAAAGTCCCTTTTTATCAGAATAAAGAATAACCGGAAGCGGAAGGGTGGCGTGAAACTCAGAGCCATCAGCCTTTTTCATGGTAAAGAAGTGGAACTCGTGAGAATCTTGGATGTGCTCCATGATCACCTTAGCTGGGTCCAACTTCTCACCGGCAGGCTCTTCGTTGGCAATTGCAGGGATGGAAAATACACCCAAAAAAAGGGTGAAAACCGCAACCAGCAACGTTTGTAAGCTCCTCCTGTTCATAGGCTCCCTGAAATTTTGCGCAAAGATAGTGCCAGAGGGCCGAATTCCCATTGGGGAAGTGGAAAAAAATCAGCTCTGAACCGGCTGGGTTTGGAGGCGAATGAACTGCGCATAGTGACCGTCTCGGGTCAGTAATTCTTCATGGGTTCCCATCTCCTGGACTTTCCCCTGATCGATGACCAGAATCCGATGGGCCCGGCGAATGGTAGATAGGCGGTGAGCGATCACGATGGCGGTTCTTCCGGCTGTGAGTACCCCGATGGCATGTTGTATAAGCTGTTCAGTTTGAGTGTCTACCGAAGAAGTGGCTTCGTCCAGCACCAGGATGGCCGGATCAAAAAGCAAGGCCCTGAGAAATGACAATAATTGACGTTGGCCCATTGAAAGGGTGGCCCCCCGCTCCATCACGTTATACTCATACCCTCCGGGAAGCTGAAGAATAAAATCATGGATACCAATCAGCTTTGCTGCTTCAACCACTTTAGCGCGACCAATAGCGGGGTTGCGCAGGGTAACGTTATCCATAATGGAACCGGAGAACAGAAAAACATCCTGAAGCACAACTGCCATTCCTTTTCGCAAGGAATCCACCTGAATGTGTTCAATTGGAATTCCGTCAATCAGGATCGACCCCTGCTGATGCTGATAAAGGCGACTAATCAATTGTATGATGGTCGATTTTCCGCTGCCGGTATGCCCTACAATAGCCAATGTTTCACCCTTCTTGACTTCAAAACTGACGTCTTTCAACACGGGATGCCCTTCTACGTATTCAAACCTGACCCGATCAAATTGAACGTTCCCCTGCACAGTATGCTCTATTGCACCTGGCTCGTCTTTCAATACATCCGGGTTGTCCAGTACCACCAATACTCGTTCACCAGCCACCATGCCCATTTGCAATACGTTGAACTTATCGGCAATGACCCTCAGGGGTCGGAACAGCAGGTTAAGCAAGAGGGTGAAGGCAACGACTTTCCCTGCTATCTCAACGGAAGATCCTTGATCAATGCCATAGGCTTCTCGGGCGGCATAACCGACAAGGAGTCCCATTGCAAAAGCCAACACAATTTCAACTACCGGGAAGAAAACAGAGTAAGCAAAAATGGCTTGAATGTTCGCATCTCGGTGCTTTTGATTGATTTGTTCAAACTTCTTCATTTCCCGTTTCTCGGCATTGAATACCTGAATTACGGTCATACCGGAAAGATGCTCTTGAACAAATGCATTCAATGATGCGATAGCATTTCGCACTCGGATGAAAGAACGATTGACACTTTCCTTGAAAAAATAGGTAGCAATGATCAACAGTGGAAAGGGGATTAAGCAGAAGAGGGTGAGCTGCCAATCCGTATACAGCATGGCTGATAAAATAGCGATGATGGCAAGCAAGTCGGCCAGAATAGGAATGAGTCCCTCTGCAAAAATATCATTGATTGCCTCCATATCATTGATGGTGCGCGTGGTAAGGGTTCCAATTGGCGTTTTGTCAAATTGCCGGAGATTCAGCGATAGTATTTTTCGATACACCAGCACCCGCATGTCTTTGACTACTTTATGCCCTAACCAGGATGTGAGGTAGGAAAAAAGAAACCTAAGTCCCGTTTCCAGCAGTAGGAGTCCCACTTGTATCATGGTAATCATCCATAGAAAATCGAGTATGATGGGGAGATCCGTAGGACCAGAAGCGGCAACACGATTCAAGGTAGCATTGATGAGTAATGGGCGCAGCGGAGATAATGCAGCGAGTACAATGGCCAAAAAGGAGGAAAAAAAGAAGGTGCGTGAGTAGGGACGTGCAAATGCAAAAATTCTGCGAAGCAGGTGCAGATCAATGATCCTCTTTTTAGCGGAAACATCACTCACGACAGTATTCCATTTAAAGCTCCCGGTTATTAAACGCCGTGATGAATAATGCTCCTAAATTTCTGTGAGGAGGTATATAGTTTTCAAATCGCTCTTTTGCAGCTCCTACTGCCAGTGTTTTTTCCAGCCTTTCCCACATGCGAATCCAATCGATCTTGGCGTCTTTTCGCAACGATTCATTGATGGAGCGAAGTATAGGCTCATTTACTAGTGCGCTTCCCACTTCTTTTGATGAAACAATTTGAGCATCGGGACATTTTTTCAAAACAGCATCCAAATTTTGATAGCTGCCGCAAGAACCCAATACAATCAGACGAGCTGAGGCAGGTAACTGTTCCAGTGTATAACGCAGATGATAACTATGGCCTCGATGAATGACCACCCCGGGCTTCAGTCCATTTTCTGCGAGATATTCAGCCAGCAGTTTTTGTGCTTTTGCATCGGGATCATCACCTTTAGAATTATCCAATGGCTTATTTGCAAAAATTGCTACTGCCTGTGGGCCAGTAGATCGGATCTCTATCCAGTTTGGATTCTGCAGCATCTTCCAATCTTTCCTTCCTCTGAACATGGAAATAAAATTGGCATACGAATCCATCCCATCCTTGTCACCATAAAAAAATACCTGCTGCACTACCAGTCCCCCACTATCCGAGAGCGAATTACGCGGAAGCTGATAAGCGGGAGGAACCCGGTATTTAGCAGAGAGTTCGTTGCTGCTGTCGTTTACAGAAATGAATAACAAGCGAAGGATATCATAGATGGCTTCACCCCTTCTGGAGCCTCGATCCCTTTGCGTGGCCAAACTACTGTCGATTTCGTTTCGTATGAGCGACTGGAGTTCCGTATCTCGGATGCTGCTGTAAGAATCGGCCACATCTACGGCATCTTCAAGACTTGCAGTGTTGTCCAATCCCTTTACAAATTCTTGCATGATTACACTAGCGCGCTCTGCAGACATGGTAGAGAGAAACATATCGAGTCGGTTGTAGCCAGCTGCCATTCGGATGAATTTTCTAAAACGATCGAATCGGACACTGGCAAGCAGGCTGTCGCCTGTTTTGTAGGGCGAGCGATTCAGCATTCGACTGTACACCCCAGTATAACTCGAAGTATAGATTACATCTTCCCCGGTAACCAATATATAATAAAGCTCTCTAGAAAGAAGAGGTTGAAGGATTCGGAATCGAACTTCATCTGGAGAATCATGGAGGGCATTGATCTCATTGATAAAGATTTCTTCTGCTTTTCGCTTGATCATTCTTCCCATTTCCGAATAGAGTACAGGATAATCTCCTGCTACGATATCATCAAGGTATTGCAGTTGGGTTCGAATCAACAGCTTGTAATATCGAATATCGTCTGGAATGAACCCCTTAATGCTATCTATGGATAAACGATTCCGTACAATTGAATGCACAAATGGGAAAATTAGTCGCCCGCTTTTATCGCTTGCAATTTTTACAATCAACTCGACAAAGGGCTCATGGATGGTTCTAATTTTCATGCCGATTTGAGTTTCACTTGATGCGGCATAGTCGTAAAACTTTTCAGGTGCTGCGTGTGCCGCAATAATCAAGAGGCTATCCGCAAAGGACTCATCCAAGTACTTTTCGATACGGGGAAGAATATCTGCGGGATTGATTTCAGCGTATTGCCTAAATAGCTTGGCCTGCGCTTGATCCAGTCCCGGATTTTCAAAAAATACCGTTGCACTTCCCAGCAAGATGTTATTGATGACATACGGATAGTTGTATACTTCTGCGGCAAGACTTTTCCCGTGGCGGTCCAGGTTATAATACAACGTATAGGCTTGCATGAGCTCTACACCCTCTTCTGGAAGCATTCGAAAATTGCGGATGTTCCTGAAATAGCCATCCAACGATTGCTTGAGACCAGTTAAATACTTCAATTTGATCCGATGATCAGTGGCAGCGTCCAATTCAATCTCATCTTGAAGTTGATCAGTCTGACTACCAAACACTTCGGTTAGTAATGCATTAATAGAGGAATCTCGGGTGAGCGCTACACGACCATCATTCTTACCATCGATGATGGAAATCCTAAACTGTAAGGCATCGATCTCTTCGTGGACCTGAACACGTCGGATGTCATTTGTACGCACTTCAGTAGTACCGGCGACTTGAGCAGTACCCGACAAAAAAGGACATACCAGGGCCACGAGGGGATATAGGTAACGACAAATCACACGTAAAATTAATATTAATTCACAAGGACCGGGAGGGTGAGTTAACAATTTGGTAATGAAGGTCAGATTGCGATCCACAGTCATATGACTAACTTTGCGAAAATCAACGTATTCATGGCTCCGGCCGGTAAAAAAGTCCTGATTGCAGATGATGAAGCGGATATCCTCGAAATCATCAGTTATAACCTGCAATTGCATGGATACGAAGTCGTCACAGCAAAAGACGGAGACCAGGCATTAATCAAAGCAAAAGAGCACAAACCGGACCTGATCATTTTAGATATCATGATGCCCAAAAAAAATGGCATCGAGGTCTGTAAAATTCTAAGGGGACAATCCGAATACGAAAAAACGCTGATCATTTTTCTTACTGCCCTCAACGATGAACTCTCTCATGTAAAGGGCCTGGAGTATGGTGCAGATGATTTCATCAGTAAACCCATTTCTCCAAAACTGATGGTATCCAAAGTTCAGTCGTTGTTACGGAGAATTAGCACACCAGAAACCTCTTCTTCAATAGAACTTGGAGACATCCGAATTGTTCCGGAAGAATACATGGTATATTACAAAGGCAATCCGGTGCCTCTGGCAAAAAAAGAGTTTGAACTTCTCAATTTTCTAGCCTCTCGTCCAGGCAGGGTTTTTCTGAGAAATGAAATCCTCAATACCATATGGGGCACAGAAGTGATTGTAGGAGATCGCACCATCGACGTCCACGTTCGTAAAATCCGACAAAAACTCGGGATAGACTGTATTACCACCGTTAAAGGCGTAGGGTACAAATTCGAGATCTGATTTCGTAGATTGCAGTATGTTCTCATCCAAGAACCCTACTCCGAAAGGAATTTCATTACTGCTTGCGCTGGTTACATCCATATTAATCGAGCTCATTGCGTTATTGCTCAAAGGCAATATCCTCAGCGCACTAATTGCTGGCGGTGTTGGACTAATCATTACCTTTTTTCTCTCACAGTTCCTTATCGAAGAATTTGTAAATAGAAAAATCAAACTGATTTATAAATTCATTCATCAGACCAAAGCATCTAAGCGGGAGGAGTTTTATCAAAACAAATTACTCCCCAAACAAAACCTAGATGAAGTTGGTGAGGAGGTGCTGCAATGGGCAGATCAGCGAAAAGCTGAAATGGAACTCCTTGAACGCAACGAAGCTTTCCGAAAAGAATTCTTGCAGAACCTTTCCCATGAATTCAAAACTCCCGCATTTGCTATCCAAGGGTACTTGGAAACATTGATTGCAGGCGCCTCAGAAAATCCGGAAGTACGGACTAAATTTTTGAACAATGCTTTCAAAAATACCGAGCGATTGATCAACCTCATTTCGGATCTGGATGAAATCACGCGATTGGAGAGTGGCAAACAAGAGTTACATGTTCAGCAGTTTGTGATACAAGATTTGATCCTTGATGTATTTGAAACGCTATCACTAAAAACACAGATGAAAAATGTACAGTGCTTGATTAAAAAAGGATGTGAACAGCCAGTTGTGGTAAACGCCGATAAAGAAAAGATCAGGCAAGTGATCATTAACCTGGTGGATAATGCCATCAAATATGGAAATCAAGATGGAAAGGTAGAAGCCAGTATTTATAAAACCGATGGTGCAACGGCACTAATCGAAATAAGCGACGATGGAATTGGTATAGGAGAAGAACATTTGCCTCGAATATTTGAACGGTTTTATCGGACCGATTATGGGAGAAGCAGAAACATTGGGGGCACTGGATTGGGATTGGCCATTTGCAAACACATCATCGAAGCCCATGGTCAGATCATTCATGTTCGCAGCACTCCTGGAGTGGGAACAACCTTTGGATTTACACTACCCTGCAGTTAACTTTCCTTAAATTAAAAAAGCCCCAGTAAGAATACCGGGGCGGTTGCAATTAAAAGCCTGATAAGGGATTAGCCTCACCAGAGCCGCTTCGAAAGTGATGTAATAAAATGATCGCAGTGTTAAGCCAGTATTACGGGAAGGTTAACAGTCACCGCCGAACCCCTAAACACTCAGTCAGTGATCGATTATCCCATCGCTTAGATTCTTTTATCCATGGAATGGTATGATCTTTTATGCAAGAGAGGATCGTCCATGCCTTTACCATGTGTTCCTTTTTAAGGCTTTTGTTCTTGAACTGACCATCCAATGCCAACTTTCCTATAATATCTCCTTTGGTTAAGTAAACCGTATCGTTGAAAATTTTTCCGACAATTTCACCAGTGCTTCCAAAAAAGCAATTTCCAATCACAATACCAATCACCTCGTTCATTTCTAAATCAAATAAAATGTTATTACTCAATTTAGCAATTGCTTGACCTTGCTTATTGCTGATGATATACATATTAATTTTCTCCCAAATTGGCGAATGAATATGAACTTATTGTTAAGAAGAAATGATGATTTAATTGTTAAAAATATATCGAACTCCAAGCTGAATTTGATATACATCATTAATCGTTTTTGACCGAACGAAGGAATCACGCAATAATATGGTACGGTTATCCGAAGTGACCTGAGTAGCCAATCGAAAAATTGCTTCACCATTTGAGTTTCTACCTCTGTAATTCAGAGGTTGTGGGGTTGTAGATACCCAACCAGCTCCCCATGCATTATTCAGCAGATTTCCGAAATTCAGAAAGTCGGCACGAAGTCGAATTGTGTTTCTTCGTTCACTTTTACCAAGAAGAATAAAAAAGTCCTGCTCGATTGCAAAATCAAGTCGAGTTAGCCAAGGAGCCTGTGCTCCATTCCGTTCTGCAAATTGTCCCCTCCGATTTTTTAAATAAGGATTTGCATCAATATAGCTACTGAATGCTTCTGATTGTTGTGCTGCCGTAAATGTAGTAGTGCCAACGGAATAATCCTGAAAAACAAGATTATTGCCCTCTGCAGGCACATAGATTAAGTCGTTGATCTGACCATCACCATTGAGGTCATTGCTAACGATATACGAAAGCTTAAATCCACTTGCTGCAACTAGTCCTAGTGAGAAAGTAGTTGCTCCCCCAAACTTACCCCCATAATTTAAACGGTAATTGATGTAACCCATGAAGCGATGACGCAAGTCATTGTCGGAATAACCCTCTCTAAGATAATTTACTCCATAGATACTGGGAGTATTTGCATTAACAGTACTAGCAACGGATGATAAATCAGTTGCTTTTGCATGCGTATACGCAATCAATCCCCCAAAATTTTTATCAAATGACTTCTCTAACTTAACAGTTAGCGAGTATGAATATCCAACATTATTGTTAGTCAATACAAATGCATTTCCAATTCCAGAATTTATAAAGCGCGCTGTAGATGCTGCTGTGCCCGATAGATCAAGTGCAGGATAAATATCTCTGCCGTCGTTACCTCCCAGTTTTGCATTTGTTCTTTTTAAGTTGACGTCCACATAATTGAGCATATTTATATTCTTATTGTAAATCCCTTCCAAGGTTATGATGTACCCCTTGCCCAACTTTTTATCAATTGCAAGATTGGACTTCCAAATTTGTGGGAATCGAAGGTCTGGATCCCCATAATTAACGTTGTATCCCCGTAAACTGGAAACATCGGTATTAGAGGGGGTATATTTGGAGGGATCGGTGGTAAATGGAAAGTTCAAAGCAGCAGATCCGGTAGCGTTGATTAATCCAATATTCACTCCGTTATTACCCAGCTGATTACTGATCAGCACATAAGGCAGTCTGGAAAGAAATAGTCCAGAACCACCCCTGACTTGAAAGCTTTTATCCCCGAGAACATCCCAATTAAAACCAAGCCGAGGAGATACGTACAATCTTGAATCAGGCATCTGATCAGTATTTATTTTATATGGCAATCCCGATGCAGATCTGAATCCTAATGAAGCCACATAGGAATTAGCATAATCTTTTGCTGTATTGACTATGTTTAGATAATCAACCCGGGCTCCAAATGTGATTCTGAATTGCTTGTTGAATTTGATTTCATCTTGGAAATAACCAGAATAAAATTGATTTTGAAAAGTTTGCCAAGGTAATCTCCCGTCAGGCAGTAAAGTGTATCGATAATTAAAGCGTGCAATAGGCACAGGAGATGTAGCCAAACCAGGATTCGTCTTAAATGCAAGTGCCGCAGTCTTAAAATCAGCTATACTATTGAATACCCATACCCCATTAGAAGCATAGAAAAATAGGTTGTTTGATTTGAAGGCCTCATAGGCAACACCTAAAGTAAGTGTGTGTTTACCACGTATAATGGAAGTATTGTTTGTAATATTTAATGTTGAATAATTTAGTTTATTGTTAGGAGTGAAAGGATCAAACCCTATTGATGTGTACGTGCTTCCTCCAACACCGCTAAGTATATCAACTGTAGGAAATAGTTCAGTTCTATATTTTCGGTCCTCGATTTGTTTATTATAAGTAGCAATGAGCTGATTTGAAATTTGGTTTTTGAAGTTGGAGCTTAACTCAATTACTGCAGATCGAGTATTGTCTTGTATGATGTATCCAGTATTTTGACCTGATATGGCCAATGCAAGATTTTGACGACTGCCATTACCGGCTGTATTGCCAGAATTGCTATTACTGATTGGAACGTCACTTTGAGAATTATGATGAGCGTATCTTAAAGATAATTTATGAACATCATTAATATTATAATCAACTCGAGCAAGCATTTTCCTACTGAATGACTCATTATTAAAGTTGTCAATAGCACCGAGGTCGTAATTGAAATTGGATTGTAGAAAACTTTTAAGGTCTTCCAAGTCCGTAGCAGTAGTTCTAGATACATTACCTGTGGCTCCTGCTTTGTTAGCCACCCAACTCAAAGCTGGTGTCGTACCACTGGTAAGTTCTCCATTGATGAAAAAAAATAATTTATCTTTTATGATTGGTCCACCAAAACGAAAGCCGTTCGTGATAACGTTGAATGGCGTTTTAGGAATATTATCAGTTTTACTTCCAACTTTAGTTCCTGCTAAATCACGATTATTCCAAAAACGAAAAACTGAACCCTCAAATTCATTTGTACCACTTCGGGTCACTGCATTTATGGCGGCGCCTGCAAAGCCAGATTGTTTGACGTCGTAAGGTGTAATATTGATTTGAATTTCCTCTAATGCATCCAGTGATATTGCTGTTGAATTCGTACGCCCTCCTGCCTGGGCATCAAGACCCAAACCAAAACCATTATTAAAAACAGCTCCGTCAATGGTAAAATTATTAAAGCGACTATCTTGACCCGCAAAGGACCGACCGTTGCTGTAAGCATTATATTTCACCACATCATTTACATTTCTGCCGATAGTTGGAGTAAGTCCAATTGCCTGTCGCCCAATTGTAACACTTGCACCATTTGCCTTTGAATTGATAATTGAGTTCGGAGCTATACGAACTATGACCTCCTTCAAATCTGCAGACGAGGAGGTGAGTGAACAATCAACGTTTGCAGCAACACCTAACGGAGCAAAAATATCATCTTTTTGGTAGGGTTTATATCCAGTATAACTTATGGATACACGATATGGGCCACCAACACGAACATTTAAAAAAGTAAACGATCCTTGTTTGTTAGAAACAGCTGAATATTTGGTCCCTGAGGGGAGGTGAACTGCAGTAACTGTGGCGCCATCCAGAGAATTTCCACTTTGGTCAACCACAGTACCAATGATACTACTGGAAGTTACCTGTGAAAACAGACTAAACTCAAAACTTACAAGCACCAACAGAATCAATATAATTTTCTTCATAAACATAATATTTCAATAGTATAAGTAAGAGTTTTATTTAAATTTTGACTGAGCGATAAATTTTAACCGTACCATCATTTTCACTACTTACAACAATTAAGCTTTGCTGAATTGGACTTTTTGATGCAGGTATGAATAAAATGCCTTCAGGAGCATCCCCCGTTGAATACATTTTGAGGAATGAGGGACGAGTGGGATCAGTAATGTCATAAAGTGCAAATGCGTCTGCACGCTCCAAGCCAATGATGGCTATCGTTTTTGATCCTACGCGACCTACGGTTACAGCTTCGGGCTCCGCTCCTTTGTCATCACTTCGAGCGTCATCGTAACGACCTAATACAAACGAATTTTTATCCAATTCGTCTTTACTGTCCCAAACTAAATTTCCAGTGGCAGCATTCCATATTGAAAACGATCGAGCACCCAGGCTATATAATTCATCATAATCACCATCTTTGTCTTTGTCACCCAGCGTTTTTGTAACATTCAATCTTCCTAACCAGGAATCTGATTTATAAGCAGGACCTGGGAAGGCTACAGGGTCTAATGCTAATGTACTAACACGAGCCATTTCTGAAAACCCAGTATATTCACGAGAATCACCCTCATTGGCAGTTAGTAAGTAATATTGCCCTTGATACCATATATTAGCTATAGCATCAGGCTGGTACATTCCAAAGACAGGTTGATTTCCAAAAACAATTCTTGAATCCCGATCGCTCAAGTCCACATTATTTCCAGGACTTGAATACAATTTAAATCCAAGAGGCATGATGAAGCGGATTGTTGCAGAACGAATATCAATTTCAGCAATTGCATTATTTTCCTGAAGAGTCACCCAAGCACTTCGTGAGTCGTCTGAAATTGTAATGTATTCAGGCTCTATGTCTCGTGTAAAGTTCAAACCGGGCCCAAAAACGCGAAACCCTTTTGCACTTAACTCATTCAATTTGCTCGCAAATCCTGAAAAATCTATTGTTGTGACAGAATAATTATTGTAAACATTGATGATTGAAACTGTTCCCATTGGGTCATTAGAGTAAGAATCATTTGGTTCACCTTCATTAGCAGTCATTATGAATTTACCATCTTTGCTAAAGACTATGTTATCAGGTAATGCTCCAACAGTTATCGACTTTAGCTCACGTAATGTTCTTGTATCAAACACCACCACTTTCCCATTGGCCTGTTTATCTACTGATTCTATCGCTGCAGCCAACTTGCCATTGCTAACATCAACACTATTAACAAATCCACCATATGGTAACATTGGAATGGATTGTACCACTTTTGGAGAAACAGGATTCAGTATATCAATCACATCAATTTTGTTTGTCGTTCCATTGTTAACTGCAAACAATCGGTTGCTTAATGGGTCAAATGCTGTGATTTCTGCCGCACCAAGTCCACCTAAGCTCAATGAAGAAACCTCCTGATATCCGAATAAATCTTCATTTTGGGTGAATTCTAAAGGGGCGATTTTTTCGGATTTCTCACAAGAAATTAATAGAATCAATAGCACTGCAGGAATAATCTTTTTCATACTCAACATTTAGAAACGCAAAAATGATAACTAATTGCGTTGTGAGTTTTTTATAAACATTAAGAATAGATTAATTGAATGTTAGCATATAATGAAGGGCGAGTTGGATTATTAACTTTTAATTCATTTTGTGCATCAAATTTGTTAATACTGCATTAATGATGTGGTTAAATCTTAATTGGATTTTCGATAAATCCTACTAATGGAAAAAAGAAAAACCCAAGTATCCATTATCTCTGACGTCCATTTAGGAACGTATGGTTGTCATGCTAATGAATTAGTAACATATTTAAGGGGAATTGAACCTGATCTATTAATTCTGAATGGCGACATTATCGATATATGGCAATTCAGTAAAAGGTATTTTCCAGCATCGCATATGCAGGTAATTAAAGAAATATTCAGTTTATTGTCAAAAGGAACACGCATATTTTATATTACTGGAAATCACGACGAAACACTAAGAAAATACAGTGGGCTCGAACTGGGTAATTTTAAGTTAGTTGATAAACTTGTTTTAGATATAGATGGTGCTAAAACCTGGATTTTTCACGGAGACGTATTTGATTCTACAACAAAAGGCAGTGCAAAAATTATAGCAAAACTAGGAGGCCATGGATATGATTTATTGATCCTCATCAATCGAGGGATCAATTGGTTACTCAATGCCATTGGAAAAGACAAAATGAGCTTTAGCAAAAAAATTAAAAATGGTGTAAAACAAGCCGTTAGTTGGATTACTAATTTCGAGCAGACAGCTGCGGAATTAGCAATAGAGAAAGGATATGAATACGTTATTTGTGGTCATATTCACCAACCACAATATCGAGAAATAAAAACAGATAAAGGAATCGTTACCTACCTCAATAGTGGAGATTGGGTAGAAAATCTTACAGCACTGGAATTCATGAACGGCAGGTGGAATATTCATTACTTCAATGAACGAGAGACGCCCATAACAAAAACGATTGCTATAAAAAATAATAAAGAGATTAACCTCCCCGATGTTTTTCCAGAAGAAATCTCTCTATTTGTAAAATCACTATACCCTGCCGCATCACGATGAAAATTTTTTACGCAGTACAAGCAACTGGCAATGGACACATTAGTAGAGCACTAGAAATCATTCCATTTCTAGAAAAATATGGAGAGGTCCATGTTTTTCTTAGCGGGAATAATTATGGGCTTAATATTGGCTTGCCAATAGTTTACAGAAGCAAAGGTCTTAGCTTTCAATATGACTCCACTAAAGGATCCATCGACTTAAAAAAAACTTTTAAAAGTATAAATTTTTCAAAGATTTGGACTGAATCCAAGTACTTACCAGTTGAAAAATACGATCTGGTGATTAACGATTTTGAGTTCATAACTTCACTGGCTTGTAGAATAAAAGGCATCGCTTCCGTACATTTTGGGCATCAGGCAAGTTTCAGAAGTAAGTTTATACCCCGACCCCAAAAATATAATCATGTATCGGAATGGTTCATTCGAAACTTCGTAAAAGCTGAACATACGATTGGACTTCACTTCAAACATTACGACCCTACAATTTTCCAGCCCATAATCCGTCAAAGTATTCTAACTGCGAAACCCAGTACACACGATCATGTTACAGTATACCTCGGGCATTATGGAATTTCTACAATCTTCAATAACGTCAAACAATTAAAGGATATCCGCTTTGAGGTCTTTTCAAAAGAAGTAATGCATGTACATACAGTTGAGCATGTTACTTTTTATCCAGTTCATACAGAGCGTTTCACGCAAAGTCTATTAACGTGTAGGTGCCTGATCACAGGAGCAGGATTTGAAACTCCCGCGGAGGCTCTTTATCTGAAAAAAAATATGATGCTCTTACCGGTACAAGGGCAATATGAACAATTGTGTAACGCCGAAGCATTAAAAGAATTTAATGTGCCTATACTGGATGGATTTACCGAAAACTTTTATGCACAATTGCTACAACTTATAGAAACGTCACCAAATAATTTATGGGAACTAAAAGATACTACTTCCTCCATTGTTCAACATGTGGTAGAGAAAGGTATTGGCACTATTCGAATGAGTGATCGTCCAAAAGCATCAGACCAAACAGTTAATAAAATAACCTCAGAAGTTTTTAGCACTAATGATGAACAGATGTCGCATACAAATGTTGGATGAGACCATCGACTAAGCCTATTTTAGGAACAATTATCTCCTCAATGGAGGCCCACTTCATCACTTGGATGTAAATTGTGAGCGCAGGAACAATCACATCAGCCCGATCCTCTCTTAAACTAAATGCTTTCTTCCTTTCCTGCAGTGGCAATTCAGAAAGTTCTTTGTAAAATTCTTTGAGTAATTCTAACTCCAATGGCTTGCCATCCTTTTTTTTGCTCATTGAAAACACCTTATTGATATTACCACCAGTACCAATTGCAGTTAAATTTTTATAATTTTTTATTTCGTCTTTCAAAATTTCTTTCATCTCCTCCCAATCTTTTTCCTTTACTTGATCTTTTAAGATTCGAATGGTGCCAATATTGAATGAACGTTTGAACACGGGCTTTTTTTGTGAAATAAGAGTCACTTCAGTACTGCCACCCCCCACATCGATGTATAGATAATTATGTTCGGTATCGAGGTTTTCTGCAAAATGTGACTCATAAATAAGGGATGCCTCAAATTCACCGCTTATGACATCAATATGAATGCCAGTCTCCATGAATACTTTCTGAATAATTTCTTTTTTGTTTTTTGCATCTCGCATTGCACTCGTGGCAACTGCAATGTGACGGTCAACGCCGTAGGCTCGCATCAAATGTGCGTAGGCCTTCATTGACTGAAACAACATCCCCTTTTTTTCTTTTGAAATCTCCCCTGTTTCAAACACATCGAAACCTAATCGAAGAGGTACCCTGACCAGGTTCAACTTATTGATGATGGGAAAATCTGTTCCGGGAGCAACAACTTCTGAAATCAATAATCTACATGCATTGGTGCCAATATCGATTGCGGCCAGTTTCACTTATGTTCAGATGTCGACTTTTTCATTAAATACGCATACGTCTCTACTTGAGATCTTACACGTTTTTTGCCACGTGAATGTACATATATATTGGAAATATTGGCGTCTAACAAACGAGCTTTTACATTGTCGGCGAGTTGTATGCTCAAGATATCCATGAGCTCCTCTTTGAGCTGTTCGTCACGGATTGGGCATGCTGCTTCTACACGATGATCCAAATTGCGCACCATCCAATCAGCACTGGATATGTACATTTCCTTTTTCCCTGAAGCATAGAAGTACATTACTCTGCCATGCTCCAGAAATTGATCTACGATACTAACGGCCAATGGTGCAGGCTGATTCTTTTTTATCTGTCGCTT
>JAFMES010000032.1 GCA_017856605.1 Chitinophagaceae bacterium | reverse complement strand
AACCTTGGTTGCGCTACCGGTCACCCCAGTTTTGTTATGAGTAACTCATTCACCAACCAAACGTTGGCACAGATAGAATTGTGGACGAATCACGCGAATTACGACAACAACGTATACGTGTTACCCAAACACCTGGATGAAAAAGTAGCCCGACTCCACCTTGCGAAAATTGGTGTGGAATTGGATACCCTCAGCAAAGAACAAGCCGATTACCTGGGAATACCCCAATACGGTCCGTTCAAGACTGATCACTACAGGTATTGATCCATGACCCGTCTCTCCGTTAACATCAATAAGATCGCTACGATCCGTAACAGCAGAGGCGGAAACAATCCCAACTTGATTCAAATGGCCCTGGACGCTGAAGCATTTGGCGCCCAGGGCATTACCGTTCATCCCCGTCCGGATGAACGGCATATTCGATATGCTGATGTTCGTGCTCTTCGTCCGATTCTAACAACTGAATTCAATATTGAAGGGAATTGCACAGAAAAAAAGTTTGTCGACTTGGTGCTGGAAGTAAGACCTCATCAGGTGACGTTGGTGCCTGATGCAGAGAGGCAACTCACCTCCGACCATGGGTGGGATACCATACAAAATAGTGAATACCTCCAAGCAATGATTGCCCGTTTTAAATCAGCTGGAATTCGAACGAGTATTTTTTGTGATCCTGATCCTATCATGATTGAAGGAGCGGCTAAAACTGGGACAGATAGAATTGAATTATATACCGAACAATACGCCAAGTTGTATTCGACAGATAAAGAAAAAGCCATTGCACCCTATCGAAAGGCAGCACACCTTGCAAAAGAATTGGGATTAGGAATCAATGCCGGACACGATCTTGATCGGCACAACCTTGCTTTCTTCGTAAAAGAGATTACCTTTATTGATGAAGTAAGCATTGGTCACGCCTTGATATCCGATGCACTTTATTATGGATGGCAGAACTCCATTCAAATGTACAGACGGCAACTAGAAAACGTAAATCACTAAATCACCATAACCAATGAAAAGGATTACATTCATCATGACCGCCTTGCTGTTTGTCCATTTTGGATTTAACGCATGCGCTCAAAACGCAAAACCCAGTCCCGCTCAAACAGCTACAGGAAAAATTGGATCAACTGCTGTAACCGTCAATTATGGATCACCCTCTGTAAAGGGAAGAAAAATCTGGGGCGAACTTGTTCCCTACGGTAAAGTATGGAGGGCAGGAGCAAATGATGCAACCACTGTGGATTTTGATTCCGATGTAAAGATTGAGGGCCAATCACTCCCTAAAGGTAAGTACGCCTTCTTCGCTATACCAGATGAAAACGAATGGACCTTGATTTTCAATAAGAATCCAAAGCAGTGGGGAGCTTACTCTTACAAACAAGAAGAAGATGTACTGAGGGTAAAAGTAAAACCTTCAAAGTCCGCCTCCTTCACTGAAGCCCTTTTGTACGAAGTGTCTGCTAACGGAGTTAACCTTAAATGGGAGAATCTGCAGGTTGCATTTTCAGTAAAATAAGCCACTCGATGAATTGGGGCATAACACGCGCCCAGGTATCAATATCGTGCTTGCCATTTTCCAATTCGAGGTAATGAATTGCGTTAGAGCGACTGTATCCCAGTCGCTCTAATTCATTTATAATACCAAGCGTGTCATCGATTGAATCAATGATGCCGTTATTATTTCGATCTGCATTCTCATCCAATCTTCCTGCCTCTAAAAAAAATCTCAGTTGAGGTTGGTATTTTTTTTCTCTGATCTTGGAATGCATGATACGATCTCGCTCTTCATCATAATTATCTTCTAGCGATCGGGATCTCCACCAAAAAGAGCCGCTGAATACGCCCACTGCATGAAAGAGCTCTGGATGATCCATCATCAAATCAAATGCGCAGAGTCCACCCAACGAAAACCCTGCCAACCATCGGTTACCGATGGTCCTGCCCGGCAGAATTTGATCGATGAAAGAAAAAACCTCACTCAACATGAATTGGTGATATGCTCCAGCCTTATCTCCTCGATTAAGGTAGTCCGGTCGATTGGCTACTCCATATTCGCGCCTTCGTTCCGGTCCAGCATGGAGTCCCACTGCAACCAAAGGATTGCTGATTGCAACGGATTGGAACACCTGACTGAAATTCATTTTTTCGAGATCTTGGCCATCGTTGATGAATAATAGATCAACGTGTCCCAGTTTTTCGATCTGAGGAGGAAGGTAGAGGTCGATTTTTACAGTGCGACCAAGTTGTGCAGAAACAATGGTATGGCGTTCACAGACCGCCTGAGATTGTCGGAGTTTGAACATGCCGCCAAAAATAAGGATTTAGGAATGCAATGGTCGACAACTAATTCTACCAATTTTCATAAATTGGGGATAACATTACCTACCATGACCAAAAAGATTGGAATTCTGTACGGAAAAGAAAGGTCTTTCCCTGAAGCATTGATAAAATGTATCAACGATAAAAAAATTAACGGCATTGCTGCAGAGCCTGTTAAAATAGAAAAGGTTGCTCAAGGAGAATCTTCCGGCTATGCAGTGATCATTGACCGAATTTCACAAGATGTACCCTTCTACCGTGCTTTTTTAAAAAATGCAGCCATCAGTGGAACAGCCGTAATCAACAATCCTTTTTGGTGGAGTGCGGATGAAAAGTTCTTTAATAATGCATTGGCTACTAAAATCGGTGTACCCGTACCAAAAACAGTAATACTCCCCTCCCGAGAATTACCAGACGACACTTCATCGGAATCGTTTTCCAATCTCGCCTATCCCTTGGACTGGAAAGGTATTTTTGAATACGTGGGATTCCCCGCCTATATGAAACCATTCGCTGGCGGTGGATGGAAACACGTTTACAAATTAAATACCATGGAGGAATTCTTTGAGCGCCATGCAGAAACTGGACAACTGGTCATGCTGCTTCAAGAAGAGATTGTGTTTGAGGAATACTATCGATGCTACTGCATTGGAAGAAAGCATGTCAGAATCATGCCTTACGAACCACGTAATCCTCATCATCTCCGTTATGTAGCAGATCATAACCCCAGTAAAAAGCTACTTAAGACCATGGAAGAAATTGTCCTAAAAATCAATCAATACCTGGGTTATGATTTCAATACGGTAGAATTAGCGGTGAGAGACGGCATTCCCTATGCAATTGATTTTTGCAATCCGGCACCCGATGCTGATCTCAAAAGCGTGGGGCAAGAAAATTTTGATTGGGTTGTTGAAACTGCAGCGAATTATGCCATTGAAACTGCCCAACAAAGCACTACCTCAACCGATAACCTTTCATGGGGCGAATACATTAGAAAAAGTGTAAACCGTAAACCATTGAAGCCTTAAAGCACCTTATGATCAATTATAAACTATTCACAGTAGGCATTGAGGAAGAATACATGGTCATCGACCCTGTTACGAAAGAATTGGTCAGCCACGAGCAGAAAATAGTTGCAGAGGGACAAAAAATCATCAGTGAAAAAGTGAAAGCTGAAATGCATCAGGCAGTGGTTGAAGTAGGCACAGATGTATGCAGTACGATTGATGAAGCACGATCCGATATTTTTAATTTAAGAAAGACGATACGCGATATAGCTGTCTCACTTGGACACAGTACAGGTGCCTCAGGCACACATCCCTTCAGCACCTGGCGCCATCAGTTGATAACCGATCATGTGCGCTACCAACAGATTGTGAATGAGATGCAGGATGCTGCCCGTTCCAATTTGATATTTGGACTTCATGTTCACGTAGGAATGCCTTCCAAAGAGATGGCTATTCATATTGCCAATTCAGCTCGCTGTTTTTTACCCCACGTATTTGCACTCAGCACCAACTCTCCTTTTTGGGAAAGCAGGGTTACGGGATTCAAATCGTACCGTACCAAAGTATTTGACAAATTTCCGAGGACAGGTATCCCCGATTACTTTGACAGCTACAGTGCGTACGAGAATTACGTCGATTTGTTGATCAAAACGAACTGCATTGATAATGCAAAAAAAATCTGGTGGGATCTTCGTGTACATCCCTTTTATGGCACAGTAGAATTTAGAATTTGTGATGTCCCGATGACCGTTGACGAAAGTGTAGCCTTTGCTGCACTTTTTCAGTGCATTTGTGTGAAACTTTATAAACTACGATCAGCAAACCTCAATTTCATCATTTATCCACGCGCACTCGTAAATGAAAATAAATGGAGGGCGTCTCGATATGGCATTGATGATAAGCTGATTGATTTTGGGAAAGAACAGGAAGTGAACACCCGTGCCTTGATTTTAGAACTTCTTGATTTCATTGATGATGTAGTGGATGATCTGGGATGTAGGGATGCACTAAAAACAATAAATAAAATATTAGATGTAGGAACAGGGGCAGATCGACAGCTAAAAGTACATCAAGAAAAAGGCGATTTAACATCTGTTGCAGCATACATCGAATCCATGTTTCTTGCCTCGCTTTAACGTAAATTTGCATTCGCAATGGGCAAGATCAGAATAGCAGTATTAGATATGAACGACGGCATGCCTAACGAAGGCATGCGATGCATTCGTTCGATATTATCCAATTTACAATCGGAGTATACCCAAGGAATGGTGATAGAGGAATTTGAGGTCAGGCAAAAAATGCAAATCCCCTCATTGGATCACGATATCTACATTTCTTCCGGAGGACCAGGAAGCCCTCTTGAAAGCCTCGGAACCGATTGGGAAAATAAGTATTTCGAATGGATCGCCCAGATCGAACAATGGAACAAGGACGTGACAACTAACAGAAAGAAATTCGTTTTCTTTATTTGCCACTCGTTTCAGATGGCATGTCGTTACTTCCAAATTGGTCAGGTCACGCGAAGAAAATCGACTGCTTTTGGGGTGTTCCCCATTCATATGCTTGAATACGATTCATTAGCGGATCCAATTTTTAATGGCTTGAATGACCCCTTTTATGGAGTGGATAGTAGAGATTTTCAGGTGATACAGACAGATAAGAAAAAAATAAATGAATTGGGAGGCGATATCTTGTGTATTGAAAAAGAACGTCCTCATGTACCACTGGAACGAGCGGTGATGGCCATTCGATTCAATCCATATATGGTAGGGACCCAATTTCATCCCGAAGCCGATGCGCAAGGAATGAGTATGTATCTGCAGCGTGAGGATAAGAAAAATACGGTTATTGAAAATCATGGATTTGCGAAATGGTCGTCAATGCTGGAGCATCTCAATGACCCTGATAAAATTCAATTAACCAATAAAACTGTTTTACCTAATTTCATTGCACAGGCTATTCATGGTTTATCATAAAAGGAATTTCGTAATTGATCTCCTAACACGTGATACGAGAATTAAGAAAATCGTTTAATCAACAGTTCTCAGAAGAAAAGTATACTGCTTTTCTGGATGACCTGCACTCCTACTATCCGGGAGCAATCGACTTTCGCGTTGCCGAAACTCCAGTGTTTGTAAGTCAATGGGTAAAAGAAAAAATGATTAGCACCAGTGAATCCATCATTGACTTCATCTGTTCACACGATTTCAAATCCATTACTCAACATTCAATTCCTCTTCATCAAACAATTCCCAGAGAAAACAAGCATCCGCAATTTCTTGTTTTTGATTATGGAATCTGCACAAATGAAAAAGGCGAACTCTATCCTGCACTCATTGAGATGCAGGGTTTCCCAACTCTGTATGGATTACAAGTGTTTTATCCTGAAGTACTCGAAAAGCATTTTTCCATTCCAGAAAGATTCAGTCACTATCTGAATGGATATGAAAAACAGGACTACATCAACTTGTTGACAAAATCGATTGTAGGAAATTACGCGTCGGAAGAGGTCATACTTCTGGAAATTCGTCCGCACAACCAAAAAACAAGAATTGATTTCTACTGTACTAAAACATACACTGGCGTTCAGCCAGTCTGTATTACCGAACTCTATGCGAAAGGAAACCAACTATTTTATAACAGAAACGGTAAAGAACAAATCATCAAAAGAATATACAATAGAATAATATGGGATGAGCTCAACGCAGTGAGGGCTGATCTAGGAACAATCGTCGATTTAAATACCGACTACGATGTAGAATGGGCTCCACATCCGCACTGGTTTTATAGAATTTCTAAATACACGATGCCATTCTTATCAGGTGAATGCATTCCTGAAACGCGATTCCTTGATCAATTTCTACCTCTGCCGGACGATTTAAGCAGTTTTGTTTTAAAACCTCTTTTTTCGTTTGCAGGACAAGGCGTGATTATCGACCCAACTCCATCAGACATTGATCGAATTACAGATAAAAAAAACTGGATCCTGCAAAAGAAAGTCAATTATGCAGATTGCATCGAAACTCCGGACGGACCTGCCAAAGTCGAAATACGACTCATGTACCTCTGGCCGGATGATGCTGATCGCCCTATTCTTGTAAACAACCTTGCACGCCTCAGCAAGGGGAAAATGATAGGTGTACGTTACAATAAAGATAAAACATGGGTAGGCGGTAGCGTAGCCTATTTTGAGAAAGACTAAGTCTTGTTACTCCTCTTCACCTTTATTCTTGATGGTCCCGAGAAGCTGATAGGCCTTATTGTACACAATGGACGAAGGCGGAACATCATCTAAACCTGCTAAAATTTGAACTTTTCCCTGACCGATGACCCCAACCTGCACCTTTCGCATTTCAAATACAGTTGGGGTTTTCTTGACAAAAACAACATGTTCGGTTCCAGACTTCACAACAGCAGCTTCAGGAAGAACATCAACGGATTGATTCTCCAAGCTAATTTCAGCTCCAATCATCATTCCAGGCAGCAGCTTTGTGGGTCGAGTTTTAAAATGACAATGAGCAGTTGATGTTCGATCGTCCCCTACCTCACGATCTACTAAAATTACTTCACCCTTATACGTAACAGATGGCTCTTCTATTAAATGGATATCAACATCCTTACCTACTTGGACATAGGGTAAGTCTTTCTCAAATAGGGTGAGCGCTGCATGTATATCTTCGGGATCAATAAGTTCAAACATGGTTTCAGTCGACTGTACATATTTACCCGTATTGATAAAAACTTTTGAAACGTATCCATTGATGGGAGAAGGTATTGTAACCTGACCTGAAATGGTAGACTCATTTAAAGCGGCAACATCAATGTTGATCATTTTTAATTTCTCTTCCATTGCTTTGACGGCATAGGAAAGTACTTTCATTTCAGCTTCTGCCTTTTGAAGCGACTTTACAGATCCCGCATTTTCTACAATCAAGTTTTTTTGTCTCGCATACTCTGCCAGTGACTGTTCTAGGCGTACTTTATTAGATAAGTAATCTTGCTGCAGCTGTACTATAGATTGATCTTCCATAACTGCCAAGGCCTCGCCCTTTTTGATTCGCATTCCGGGTATCAATCGGGTACTTTTCAAAAATCCTCCTAATGGAAAATTTATAGAAATGATATTCTGTGGAGGAAGATCTACTTTTCCTACTACGCTGACAGTCGTCTGAATACGATCCTCCCGAACATCTCCATAGATGATTCCCAGATGTGCGATTTGATCTTTTGTCAGTTCAATGGTATTGACAACCTCCACCGACTCTTCTTCCTTAGGTGTATCAACTGAATTAGTACAAGAACCTAATATCCATGTTATACTACTAAGCAGAAAAAATAATTTATGCATACTCATTGCTTTTCCATGAGGTATTTATATTCTGAGGTAATTAACTGCATTTGATACAAGGTACTCGCATATGCAATCTTCAACTGCATCGATTGAGAAACTAAAAGCATCCATTCGGCATAACTGATATCACCTGATTTTAAGCGTATGGAAGCCTGCTGAAAGAGGTCTTCTGCTGTTTTCAAGCCTTCTCGTTGGTAATAGCTAAGCGACTTGTTTGCTTGTATGAACTTCACAACAACATTGGCATAATAGTTGTCAAACGTGCTGACCAACTGCTCATGCTCTATTTCAGCAATCTGTTGTTCTAATTCAGCAGATTTTATCTTTGCCTTTAGTGAGTTGGAAAACAAGGGAAAATTCACTCCAAGTTCGACAACTCCAAAACGATTTTTTGCCCCAAAATATTTGATGCTTTCTCCATCCGGCGACTGCCATCCAATTATCGATTGATTCTGATAACCAAGAGAGAATTCAGGAGATAACCGCGATTTAGCAAGATTAAAGTCCATTTTCTTTGAAGCAATATTTTCCAATGAAGACTTCAATTGGGGATGATTCATCAACAATTGAGCAGGCAATGCCTCGACTTTAGTATAGGTGTCTTCAAGAATGGGATATAAGAGATCTTCAGAATTAGTTAATTGCCTCAAGTCATTGATCATCGCAATACGGTCGATTTCCAGTTGCTCCTTCTGAAGGGTAATATCAGCAAATTGTAATCGAATTGCACTGGAAACAGATCGTGCGGTCTCTCCTTCTTTTTGCTGAAGTGCAGCTATCCGATCCCATTCCTTGAAATGGCGTTCCATTTCTTGTAGAATTTCAAATCGCCGCTGAAGATCCATGATACTGTAGCACATTTTTCGAATATCGAATTTGTAGTCGGCAAGCTGGGCAGCCTGCTGGGACTTTTCCAATCGCACATTTACCATTTGTGCTTCCCGTTGCCGTCTATACACTTTGGGCAACTGCAGTGGTTGCGAGAAGGAAAACTTAGAATCGTTAAAAAGGCTATTAATTTTTCCATATTCAAGAAGTACTGAAGTTGGAGACACTTCACGGTATTGTCGCAATGCTGCTTCACTTGCAGCAATTTTACGTTGCGCAATTTGTACTATACCCGCATTTCGTTCTGTATAGGAAATAATTGAATCGATTGGTAAAGCGACGTATGTCGTGCTTTGGGACTGGACATTCCAGCACAATCCCAATAAGCCGATTAGGACTACCAAAGGTTTATGAACTTGAATTTTTTTCATTTTTCCTATCCAAACATAAAGGATTGGAAGCACAAAAAGGGTGAGTAAAGTCGCAGTGATCAAGCCGCCAATTACAACCGTCGCTAATGGCCGTTGAACTTCTGACCCTGAGCTGTCGCTAATGGCCATCGGAAGGAAACCCAATGAAGCAACCGCAGCAGTCATTAAAACCGGACGAAGTCTGGCTACAGAGCCTTCAATTACGATAGACAACGCATCTCGACCCCCTTCTTTTTCCAGACGAATGAATTCGCTAATCAGAACAATCCCATTGAGGACTGAAACTCCAAAGAGAGCAATAAACCCTATGCCGGCAGAGATACTGAAAGGCATGTCCCTTAACCACAACAACAAGATCCCTCCAATTGCAGAGAGGGGTATCGCAGTATAAATCAGCAATCCATATTTTATCGACCCAAACGAGAAGTAGAGAATTAAAAATATGAGCAAGAGAGCTATAGGGACAGCAATCATGAGTCGATTCTTTGCTTCGGTAAGATTTTCAAATTGTCCCCCAAATTGCACGTAGTACCCAGCAGGTAATTTGACTGCTTTGTCAATTCTTGCTCTTACATCCTCGACAACAGATTGAACATCCCGATCACGTACATTAAATCCCACAGTAATTCTCCTCTTCGCATCCTCACGTTGAATTTGATTGGGTCCTTCTTCAATTACAATATCAGCAAGTTGACTCAAAGGAACCATGGTACCTGCTGATGTACTCACCATTAAATTGGATAAATCAGCCAACTCATCTCGACCGGTTTTTTTAAATCGGACGACTAAATCAAATTTACGTTCATTCTCATAAATCTTACCTGCTACCTCACCTGCAAATGCAGTTCGTATTGTCCGATTGACAGTCTCTACATCAAACCCGTATGCCGCTAATGCCTCTTTTTTTATTTTGATGACTACCTGAGGAAGACCTGTTACCCGCTCAGCAAACACATCTTTCGCGCCCTCTACTTGAGATATGATTTTTTCAAAAACAGAGGCATATCGAGCAAGTGTATCAATGTTTTCTCCAAATAGTTTACACACTACGTCTTGCTTAGCCCCAGCTATTAATTCATTAAAGCGCATTTGTACGGGATACTGAAAACCTGCAGACAAGCCCGGGATTTTTGAAATTGCCTCGCTCATTTTATTTGCAAGCTCCTCAAAACTGCCTGCACTCTCCCACTTCCCTTTTTCTTTCAGGTTGATGATGATATCGGTCATCTCAATCGGCATGGGATCAGTAGGAATTTCACTTGCGCCAATCCGAGTAACAACACTGGTTACTTCCGGAAATTTCTTTAGCTCGTGAACTGCTTGTTGCGTTGCCTGTATCGTTTCTTGGAGGCTGCTCCCCGTCATCAATCGAGCATCCACAGCGAAGTCGCCTTCCTCCAATTCGGGAATAAACTCACCGCCTAGACGCAAAGCAATAAACATGGAGAAAATCAAAAAAACTAGCGCAGTTACCAACACTTTGACAGGATGGCCAATTAATCGGGTTAGGCCATTTTTGAAAGCGGACTGTAAAGCGGAAATTATGCGTTCAGAAAACTCAAAATGATGGACACCTTTTTTACTAATTGTCCAACTGGAAATCATAGGCACATAGGTCAGACTTAAGATAAATGCCCCCACCAACGCAAAAATCACAGTTTGAGCCATTGGCTGAAACATTTTGCCCTCGATTCCTGAAAGAGAAAGAATGGGTATGTATACCACCAAGATGATGAACTGACCAAAGACAGCTGCATTCATCATGCGACCGGATGAGGAAATAACTGCATCATCCATTTCGTGTTGTGATAATTGGGGTTGACTCAATTTTCTTAAATGCAAGCGATAGAGAACTGCTTCTACAATGATTACAGCCCCATCAACGATGAGTCCAAAATCAAGTGCCCCTAAACTCATCAGATTTCCAGAAACCCCAAAGAGGTTCATCATGCTAACAGCAAAAAGCATCGATAATGGAATGACAGACGCCACAATTAGACCTGCGCGTATATTTCCAAGAAAAAGAATCAATACAAACAACACAATCAGTGCCCCTTCGATTAAATTGGTCTTAACCGTGTTCAAAGTCCGGGTTACCATTTTACGGCGATCTAAAAACGTTTTGATTTCAACTCCCTCTGGCAGAGATTTTTCAATTTGCCTCATTCTCGCTTCAATACCTTTAACAACCTGTGAAGCATTGGCTCCTTTCAGCATCAGCACTACCGCACCGGAAACTTCTCCTTGGTCGCTGTAGGTTAGGGCACCATAGCGAATCGGACTCCCGATCCGAACTTCTGCCAGATCACGAATAACAATAGGCGTTCCACTTCCAGACCTGGCTACGCGGATAGTAGCAATCTCTTCTATTGAGCGAGCCATACCCTCTGAGCGTATGAAAAGAAGCGATGGTCCCTTTTCTATGTATGCAGCCCCTGAATTCTGGTTATTTTTTTGCAGGGCATCATACACTTGGTCCAGGGAAATACCAAGTGACTGTAAGCGGCCGGGGTCGATCGCCACCTCGTACTGCTTGAGCTTACCTCCAAAGCTACTCACATCAGCAACTCCAGGAGTTCCCAGCAATTGTCGACGAATGATCCAATCCTGTATGGTCCTCAGCTCGGTCAAGCTATACCGATCTTCGTATCCCTTTTTGGGCTTAACCACGTATTGATAAATCTCTCCGAGTCCAGTTGTAACCGGAGCCAGCTCCGGCATACCCGCTTCAGGCGGAATCTCGGAGCGAACGATGGTCATGCGTTCTGCAACTTGCTGCCTACACCAATACACATCACGATCATCTTCAAAAACAAGGGTCACCACAGAAAGTCCAAACCGAGAGATGGATCGGATTTCTGTAATTCCCGGAATGTTGGAACTGGCTTGTTCGATTGGAAAGGTAATCAACCGCTCCACCTCCACTGCACTCAACGTGGGTGAAACTGTTATTACCTGAACCTGATTTGAGGTGATGTCCGGAAGTGCATCCATCGGAAGACGAAGCAATTCCACTATACCCCAAACGACCCAAGCAACAATAAAGAGAAGGACGATGAATTTGTTCTTAACAGAGAAATGAATGATCCGATTCAGCATGAATACACGTAGGAAAATTATTTCCTAAAAGTATTCAAAAAAGTTCGTTCTACACTGAATAAAATACTGGGTGAAACCACTCCTGTCCCCTGCTTTAAAAACGACATTCGATAGGCCTTAGAAAGACCATCTAACTGGAACCGATAGCCTAGATTGACTTTTGTGTTGCTGTTAATAATCAGTTGCAAAGCCGGTGCGAGATCTACAAAATAGACCTTGCGGTCCAATCCTCGACTCCCAATCATCTCCAGATACACATTAAAATTGGTTTGTTTATAACTGGAATAAGAACGAGGAAATACCAGATAGCCTGCAGATAATGAATAATTAAAACTGCTGTAGCCAAAGTTTCTTGGACCATCATATTTCAGCCAACGTTCGCTATCCAGAACCTCGTTCCACGCAAGGGTACTGGAAACCGCCAATTTACCAACCAATTGAGTGAGAACCAATCCCAGTTGTGCAGCACTCTGATCTCCATCCCCCGTCAATTCATCGTATTTCAATGCATTTGAGCTATACACTGCTTTTGCAAATGCCGCAGCCCTAAAATGCTTATGTACCTCATCCGCGGAGTAAAAGCGAAATTTTGTATACATCCCAAATGACTCCAGTTTCTGCTTTCGGTCAGTATACATATCACTTACCGTCAGTATAGGCCTAATCATCCACTTCCGATTCAATCCAATGGATGACTCAAGCATATGTCGACTCATATTGTGGGTATGCAAAAAATGATCGGTTGTCCGCACCATTTTACCAGTATACTTAATGGACAAAGAACGCGCTGGTACATTGGAAGCAGGATCTGAGAAAACATACAACTCCTGGGTTGCCGCACCTTGTGAAACAAGAAGCAGAAAAAAAAGAATAGAATATGTTTTCATATTTATTTTATGGTTACATGAAACAAATTCAATTCATGCACTTCATGGTTAGGGATTACACACTTCAAATTGCTTCCTGGCTTATAACAATCAAGATTTGAACCACCAACTATTTTTTTATGATCTTTCAATGTCAAAAACTCCTTGTCGATTACATGTAATGTAACAACACCAGTGTAGGTCTTGGGCTTTGAGTTCACAATGTGATAAAAATTATCACCGACCTTAATATGGGTATCATGTCCAATTAACTGATTGGTGGCCTGATAGTGTAAATGAAGTTGGGATACTGAAAAGCCTGCATCTTCAACTTTTTTTCGCAGTGCTTCTGGATCCACATGTTTTCCTTCTTTGAATGCGATCTGAAATGTAGAGGTATTCAAATCGGTATCCACACTTTCAACAAATGGTAAAGAAGTGAGGTTGGTAAAAATTGATTTTGCACATAAAGCACAGGTAAGACCACTCGCCTGTAAAGAAGCACTTTTTATTTGGGCATGGCCCAAAACGACAGTCGCCATTAAGACGACCATCAGAAAAAACTTTTTCATGATGGATGTAATTACGAATGAATAATTAAAGGAAATCGATATATGGGGCCGGCCTACGGCCGGCCCCATAGCTATCCAATCTATTTCTTGCAGCACTCTTTACCCTTCTCACACTTGCCGTCTTTGCAGCACGATTTATCCTTTTCGCATTTGCCGTCTTTACAGCAGTCTTTGCTTACTTCGGTTTTTGAAACAGCCGATTTACGCTCGTACTGACAGCATCCATGTAACTTATTGTAAACTTCATCTGGTGCAGTCAAATCCCGTGTATCGTATCCTGAGGCTGCAATCGATTCTTGAATTTTATTCAAATCGGTCTTGCGCTCATTGTATTCTACACTGAGGACTTTACTTTCTTCATTCCAGGATGCCTTTTTTGCTCCTGCTTTTAAAGTGGCCTCTTCAATTACTTTCTTACACATTCCGCAATTGCCCCACACTTTTATTTCTTCTTTCTTTTGTGCAAAAACAGCTGCAGATACAAACAAACAAATCAGGGTTGATGTAATGAGTTTCATAAAAATTAGTTTATTAATTATAATAATGAATTCGTAGAAAAGCGCCTTTGCGCTGATAGTTCAGAAAAAAGCTACAATCAAATCCTGAAATTCCGATGCATCAGGTAAATCGGAGGCGGTGATGTGTCTTGTGATCCTGTAACTGGTGGATTGTAGTGCGATGATTTAATCCAGACAGCAGGGAATAAGGTAAATGGAGTAAAAGAAAATGACGAAAATTGAATCGAACCCGTTTTCTGTAGATCCGAATTATCAATCTTGAGTATGGAAATGGTGTTATGGCAGCAACCCCCATCCTTCATCCCACAGGTGCCGCATCCATCTTGTTCAGTTTCACCTATACTGACCCCTGCAAAGTCGCCCATGCAATAATGCGCGCTCAGCACCACCCCAGCACTCGCCAGTGTGTGGACGAACAATAAGAGGAGGACGAGTATCTTTTTCACAGTGTAAAATTAGTCAAAGTACTGAAAGTTTCAACCCAATATGGGAATTTTAACAATCGGTACTAATTGACAAAATTCCAGAAAATGCCTAGCCTGAAAATCAATCCGGGATTGGGGTAAAAGCTGGCAGCCAGGTTGTTTTGCTTGAAGCCAAATCCATAGGTAGTGGTCAACGTATTCAAGTTTTCAACCCGAACATACGCATTGAAACTCCTGATTCTGAAGTTGGTATATACGGCAACATCGGGACGTATAGACAGGATCCTGTCCTCTTGGTAAAAAAATTGACCTAACAAGGGGGAGTAATTGTCTGCTTTATAGGGACTATAATAACGCAAATCAACGCCTGTTGATAAAACCAGGTTCCGAAACGGCTTACCCTCGTAAGCAATTCGATTACGCGTATATACAACTGGCAAATTCAGGGGTGCATCTCCTGCAACTGATTGAACATAGAGGTCAACATACCAATACCAGTTTTTAATCAGTCGGGTTTGCCGATTCAACCCTATTCGCGAAAAACTAAATACTGGTGCAAACTGATCGGCCTGCCTGAACCCTTTGAAATACGTATAATTGGAAACCAAATACTGTTGAAAACTCAGTCGGGCTCTCCATTTTTTCAAGGCCAAAGAAGCACTGATCATGGTTA
>JAFMES010000206.1 GCA_017856605.1 Chitinophagaceae bacterium | reverse complement strand
ATTTGATGTTGCTAAATGGAATCTACAACCGACTGGTCTCTATGCAAGAAATGCGGTGATATCAGTTACCTGCTCCAGGCCTATTCATACCCATCTTAGCTTCCATACTCAATGTTGCATGTGGAACTGCACGCAAGCGGGCTTTGTCAATCAACCTTCCAGTAACCCGGCAAATGCCATAGGTCTTGTTCTCGATCCGCATCAATGCCTTTTCTAGTTTTTCGATGAAATCGATTTGACGACTGGCCATTTGACTCAGTTGCTCACGCTCCATACTCAGACTTCCGTCCTCCATGGTCATGTAGCGACTATCAGAGTCTTCTCCACTCATGGAATCTTTACGCGTGATGAGACCGTTCAAATAGGTCAGCTCTTGCTTTGCTGCACTGAGCTTGTTCTGAACCAGCTCACGGAATTCGGCAAGGTCTGCATCCGAGTAACGCTGAGTATGGGCAGGAGGAGCTTCAACTCCTTTGCTGTCGAGCACCGAACGGGTAAACTCAGGTTCGTATTTACGAGAACTTTTGGTACTGATTTTAGGGATAGCAATGGGTTTCACATCTTTTTTCGACTCCTTCGCGCGCAATGCCTTGCGAATTTCTGCAGCACTTGCTACGGTTTTGCTCGTCTCAGCAAAACGGGTTTCCGGGGAGATTACAGGGACCTTCTTACCCGATTTAGTCACCGGCGCTGCTGCTGGCTTAGCGCCTTTTGCTGGAACTTGTTTTGCAGGTGCTGTAGGCTTAGCCGCAGGTTTTGCTACAGGTTTTGCTGTAGGCTTTGCAGGGGGCTGAGGCGCCTTTTTTGCTGGGGCTGGCTTGGCAACCGGCACTACTTTTTTAGCTGGAACTTCTTTTTTGGCAGGCAAAGCCTTCTTCACCGGGGCAGGCTTTGGAGCTGCTTTCTTTACAGGAGCAGCCTTCTTAGGAGGTACTGCCTTTTTTACTGGAGCGGCCTTTTTAGACGCTACTTTCTTGGCAGGCGCTTTTTTTGCAGGAGCAGCTTTTTTAGGTGCCACTTTCTTAACAGGCGCTTTTTTTGCAGGAGCAGCTTTTTTCTTAGGTGCAGATTTTTTCGTTGCCATGGTACTACCCTTTTTTTATTACGTTGATTTTCAGCGTTTTGCCATTTATCTCCGTATCAACTCCCACTCCCAAATCCTTTGAAGAAAGAATTTGGTCAGCTAAAATTTCGGCGCAAATATAGTCATTAAATACTTCAATCGATTTATCCAATTCCGGATCAGAGGCTACCTCTACCACAATGCGATCGGTCAATTCCAGGTCCATGTCTTTCCGTATTTTCTGAATCCGGTTGACAAGTTCCCGTGCGTTGCCTTCTTGCTCTAATTCGGGAGTAACCGTTACATCCAGTGCAACCGTATGGGCACCTCGAGATGCCACCATCCATCCTTGAACATCTTCACTTTGGATTTCAACTTCTTCGCGAAGCAGGGTGATTGTCTCTCCCTCTACATTCAGATCGATGGCACCTGATTGTTCCAGGGTCCTGATGTGCACTTGGTCCATCGCAGAAATCACTGCTGCTGCCGCTTTCATCCGCGCACCCAGTTTTTTACCCAAAATCACAAAATTGGGCTTGATCCTCTTTTTGATGAAATCATTATCCGCAGGCAAATATTCCATCTCCTTGACATTCACCTCCGCCATGATCAAATCGGCAACGTGTTGCAATTGCAACTCCATCGCTGGAGAGGATATAGGAATAAGAATTTTTTGAAGTGGTTGACGCACACGTATATTAACTTTCTTACGAATGGATAAAACGAGAGAGGAATACTCTCGAGCCATTGACATGCGCTCCTCCAACTCAAGATCAATCCATTGCTCATTGGCAGTTGGGAAGTCAGCATGATGAACCGACTGAACGTTTTCTTTGCCGGTTACCGCGTTCAGATTTCTAAATAATGAATCAGTAAAGAAGGGAGAGATGGGTGCAGCCAATTTAACAATGGTAGATAAGCAGGTGTAGAGGGTTTGATATGCAGAGATCTTATCAGACTCATAATCGCCCTTCCAGAATCTGCGACGCGATAAACGCACATACCAATTGCTCAGCAGTTCATCAACAAATTCATCGATGGCCCTACCAGCAAGTGTAGGCTCGTAATCATCCATGTGCTGATTGACTTCCTTTATTAAGGATTGCAGACTGGAAAGGATCCATCGATCCAATTCAGGTCGCTTTTCAAATGGAATATCCGCCTCTGCATAGCAGAACCCATCCACGTTTGCATAAAGCACAAAAAATTGATACGTATTGTAAATCGTACCAAAAAACTTACGCTGAACTTCTTTGATTCCTTCTAAATCAAACTTAAGATTATCCCAAGGAGATGCATTGGTGATCAAATACCACCGGGTAGCATCTGCTCCGTATCGTGCGATCGTATCAAATGGGTCAACCACATTACCGAGCCGCTTACTCATTTTATTTCCATTCTTATCCAACACCAAACCATTGGATACAACGGTTTTATAGGCAACATGATCGAACAACAACACTCCAAGTGCATGCAATGTGTAGAACCAACCTCTTGTCTGATCAACCCCTTCGGCAATGAAATCAGCGGGGAAAGCTTTTCCTCCGTCTACCATCGCCTGCTCCTCAAATGGATAGTGCCATTGTGCATAGGGCATAGCACCGCTATCAAACCAAACGTCCACCAGATCAGGAACTCGACGCATCGGCTTTCCGCTGGCGCTCACCAGTATCATTTCATCTACATACGGCTTATGAAGATCATTGACGCCGTCTTTTAAGAATCGTGCATTGGTTTCTCCCCCTAAAACCGCAGCTGCTTTTTTGAGTCCCTCTTGCAATTCACTGACCGAACCAATGCAGATTTCTTCTGTACCGTCTTCACTTCTCCATATCGGAAGAGGAGTACCCCAGAAACGACTGCGACTCAAATTCCAATCGACCATATTTTCCAACCAGTTTCCAAATCGACCTTCACCGGTAGATTTTGGTTTCCAATTGATGGTCTTATTGAGTTCAACCATACGATCCTTCTTTGCAGTTGTTCGAATGAACCACGCATCGAGGGGATAATAAAGAATTGGCTTATCGGTTCTCCAGCAATGAGGATAATTGTGCTCGTATTTTTCTACCTTAAATGCTTTGCCGTCTTTTTTCAGGGTGACACAGATATCGACATTGACATCTTCATATTTCTCCTCGTTCTTATAATTTTTCACAAACCTTCCGCTGAATGAATTCAGTCCCTCAACAAATTTTCCTTCTCGATCTACCAGCGTGAGGATACCCAGGTTATTTTTTTTGCCTACTTTAAAGTCGTCCGCTCCAAACGCAGGAGCAGTATGAACGACACCCGTACCATCTTCGGTGGTTACAAAATCACCAACTACTACTTTAAAAGGATCAGCTCCGGGAGTAATGTCTAAAATGGCCTCCAGGCTATTGGCTTTTGCGGGGAGCAACTGTTGATAATAGAGTCCCTCTAACTCACTGCCTTGAAACGTGTTGATGACGGCCCAAGGAATGAGTTTATCTCCGCTTTGGTATGCATCCAGTTCAAGATCTCGTCCCTCCTCTTTGAAGTACTTTCCAATCAATGCTGTTGCAACAA
>JAFMES010000205.1 GCA_017856605.1 Chitinophagaceae bacterium | reverse complement strand
CCCTGCTGGTAACGCGGTATTGGTTCCTGTGGAACGAAGTGTATTGAAGTTTTGGTTGTAAGGTGTAGTGCTTGAGAGTACAATTTGTCCAGAAGATGAGGTAGTCATGGCCAAAAGTAAAACCCCAAAAAAAAGATGTTTCATAGCTGCAGAATTGGGTGCAAAGTACAGAAAACATTCGTCGATTAATCATTGCTACATTCTCTGTATTTTCAATGTGGATAACCTAAAGAAAATGAATACAATGGCTACCATTAAACGATTTTTACTTGTTCGTATTGATTTGCTTTTCATCAATCTGGTCTTTTTATGCGCGGTTGCTTGTACTAAAAATGATGGACAGGTTTCGGTTACCCGTATTCGAAAAAATGTTGCTGCATTGACGTCGCAGGAGAAAGCCGACATTGTGGATGCGTTTAAAAAATTAAAAGCGACAGCATCTCCTTATGACAGCAAGTATAATTATTATGATCAGTTTGTGCGTTGGCATTATTTAGCTTTTTACTGTACGCCAACCATGACGCATACCGATTATCCCGCGCATATGAATCCTGCTTTTTTACCATGGCATCGTTCTTATTTGGACCTCTTGGAGCGAGCCATGAAAGAAGTATCTGGAAAGGAAATTGCATTGCCCTATTGGGACTGGACAGATGCTGCAAGCACACAGGCACTATTTGCGGATGATTTCATGGGAGGAAATGGAGATCCTGCTGATGGGTATGCATTAAAGACGGGCCCTTTTCAAAAGGGCCAATGGGTTCTTAAGATCACCGATGATGAAGACATCAATGATGTATTTTCCGATGTTGATCTGAAACCCAATCCAGTTCCTTTTTTAACCCGAAACATTGGAAAGAAATTGGATCAAAATGTTTTTCTTCCCGTTAAAGAAGAAATCATCAACACTTTAGCAATTTCTATATACGATAGCTATCCATGGGATTCCTCAGTTGATACGGCAAAGAGTTTTAGGAATTCACTTGAAGGTTGGAGGGGAACAGCCGGTGATACCTGCATCAATAATAATATGGACGTCATTGACATTCCCGGTAAGCGCAGAAGTACTCTGCATAATATTGTGCATGTATATGTGGGTGGGTTGTATAGGCTCAACGGAGTTGTTCATGGTGGGAATATGGCGCAAAATACCTCTCCGAATGATCCAATTTTTTGGATTCATCATGCCAACATTGATCGCATGTGGAGTTCGTGGATGAAGCGACATGGTCAAAAGTACCTTCCGATTTCAGGAGGACCAATGGGTGCTAATCTGAATGATGTAATGGAGCCATTCTCCATTAGAAAAGATGCTTTCAATAAGCCATCTGCAGTTTTAAGCGAAGAGAAGATGGGGTATAGGTATGATGTCCTTTATTAGGCTGATGAGCGTCATAATGCATCATGAAAAGGCTGCACAACAAGAAAAGAAAAGTAAGTTTAATTCAACTAATTATTTTTTTCAAATTCTTTTTTTACTGCCTCCCTTAAATCATACAAGTGCCATTCATTTTTTAACGCAGCGTCTTTATCTTTTTTTAATAGATTAATAAAATCATGAACTCCTAAAGGTTCATTGCCGTTTCCATGAATTAAAACAATATCTCCATTTTTTGCAGTTTCTCCCTTAGCTAGCCAAGCATCACTTCCTATTGGAATTAGTCCATAGTCGATGATTTCATTGAACACCTTCGCATCGGAAACTAAACCGGGAAATCTAATGAATGCAGATGGGAGTAAATTAGTTTCCAGTAAACTTTTTTCAAGTAGCAGAATTTCTTCATCGAGATCAGTCCCGGCTTCCAGTAAAAAATTTTTATCCAGCGGAAGTTTAGGATCATACTTGTGATTATACGTATGATTTATCCAGATAATTTCAAGAGCACCTGAATCGGTCTCGTTTTTCAGCCATGAAATATCTTCAGGATGTGTTTTGAGGAACTTTCCAGTGATGGATAGCGCTACAGGCTCTGGCGTTTTAAATTTTTTAAATTCTTCAATTATTGAAGAAAATATAATCCGGTCTAATGGCTTATGTGAAGGACATAAGTCAATCGTTAATGAAATACCTTTCTCTTTGGAGTCGCCATGCTGGATTCCTGCATTTTGCAGGGAGGTTGATTTCTGCTTAGCTGCTTTTATGGCTTTTATATATGGGGCCGAATCGTATTGCTCTAAAATAGTTTTCCATGGAGTTGGCGTGATTTTAGCATTTTCTGCATTGAGTATATAGGTTTTTAAGTCATTCAGTCCTATACCCAAATAGTTGATTTTTTCGTTGCTTTTGTATTTCCTGATTATGGCAATTTCTTTGTTGTTGCTTTTCCCTATTGCAAAAAATTTTTGATAATCATCGATGACTGTTGATTGAGAAAATACGTCAATCGTGAGTAATGATATGATGGATAAAGCTATTCCTGTTTTTATTTTCATACTTACCATGATTAATTGTTATTAAATATAGAAATAAAAAAACCACCATAACAGCTGTTACAGTGGTTTTCGTGACCCCGTCAGGATTCAAACCTGAAACCTTTTGATCCGTAGTCAAATGCTCTATTCAGTTGAGCTACGGGGCCAGCGGGTTGCAAATATAATCAATTTGGGAGTATTTAAAATTCAAACCGCATGAAAGCTTCTAGGGCTGCATATTGCGGAAGTCCCATTTTATCAAACAATTTTGCGGTATCGGCATTTCGGTCTTCTGCTCTCTGCCAGAACTCTCGGCTATCGCTTCCCTGAAATACGACTCCGTCTTTTTGCGACTGGTGAATGAAGATGCCGTTGCGCTTGCGAATGACCTGATCGGGACTCATTGGGATCGACATATCGATTTCCCATAAATTCCATTCTGCCCAGGCTCCTCGATACAGCCATAAGCGGCACTCGGCTACCGATGGATCATTCGCTGCTTTAAGTCGCTTTAACGCTTCCAGCATTACTTCAAAACATACTTTATGCGTACCGTGGGGATCTGCAAAATCACCAGCGGCAAAAATTTGATGCGGCTTGATTTCGCGGATCATGTCCATGTGGATCTGAATATCTGCTTCGGTGGGAGGATTTTTTTCGATCAGTCCCGTTTCATAAAACGGCAGGTTCATGAAATGCATGTTGTCTTCATGAACGCCGACATAGCGACAAGTAGCGCGGGCCTCTGTTCGTCTAATCATTCCTTTAATGGACCTGATCTCGGCAGTATCCTTTTGATGGGGTGTTTTGGTTTTTATAAATGATCCTGCCTCGTGCCAGATGCCTGCTGCTTTATTCTTGTCAATGGAAAAATAATCGTCAAACTCAACCGCAAAATCAATTTGCCGCATCACGAATTCATCACTTACTGCGATGTTTCCTGAAGTTTGGTACGCTACGTGGACTTCGTGTCCCTGTTGTACCAACCGCATAAAGGTTCCACCCATGGATATGATGTCATCGTCGGGGTGAGGGGAGAAGATGATGACGCGCTTTGAAGTTGGATATCTTCTTTCAGGGTGACGCGGAACATCTTCTGTGGGTTTGCCGCCAGGCCATCCGGTGATGGTGTCGCGAAGCCCATTGAACACACGTAAATTGATTTCTCCAACGGGACCATGCTTCTCTAATAAGTCAGCCATGCCAT
>JAFMES010000031.1 GCA_017856605.1 Chitinophagaceae bacterium | reverse complement strand
GCTGTTTTCCCCCAACCAGGGCGGCTTGGACTCCAATGCGCACGGTGGAGGAAGTGCCAATGGGTAAGTAGTTATTTGCTTTTAATTGAAACCGGAACTGTGTTCCCGATTCAGGTACGGTATCGTATAGTCGAGCAAAATCGAATGATTGTCCAAATGCATTTTGTTTGATCTGAAGAATCTGCGCATTCCGTATCAATTTTCGTAAACCGATCGAACCTTGAAGATCCCACTCCATACCCTTTCTGGGATTGAATGCATCGTTGGTGGTAGAGGATCGGTAACCAAATCCAATTTGTGTTGTAGAAACATCCAGGTAAGTAGGAAGCTTCAATGAAGTGCGAATCAATAAGGTGTCGGGATTTAACAGGCGACTGGAAAACTGCTGTAAAAACACCCGGGCAGACTGCCTTCCATTGATATCGTATCGGATACCTCCTCTCGCCTGAATGGTGATAAACGAGGAATCTTTTCTGAGTAAGTTGAATTGAAAATCTATTCCCGCTTTGCTTTTAAAAACATAAGGTTTATCAAAGGCTAACTGAATGCGAGGTGATCGAACCTGAAGCTGCTGCCAGTTAAAGTACAACCGCTCTCCACCACCAAAACTATTGCGAAGATCCATTTCTGCTTCCCCGGTAAGCAACAGCTTCCCACCAATTTGCTCATTGGATGGCATCAGACCTGCTAAAAAATTAAATCGACTGCTTTTTTGCGACTCTAAATAAAGGTTCAATGCAGAACCAGTTGCCATCAAGTGCATATCCCAAGGCCTGAATTCCCGGACAAAATCCAAGCTAGCTAATCGCTTAGAAACTTGATTCAGTTTGGCTTTACTGTACCCTTCACCATGGTGTATGTTCAAAAACTGCTGTAAAAAATTGGAAGTAACTCGAAGGTTGCCCTCGACATGAATGCTGTCAATTCGATAAAACGGTCCCCGCTCTGCTTCCATTTGTGCATGGAGCTCACCATTTTTCATGAATCCATTTTTAAAGCGAACAGAAGCAAAAGGATATCCATTGTCTTCCAGAAATCCCAATAACTGTGCCCGCAATCGAACCAGGTCCGCTGGATCAAGAAGGGCGCCGGATTTGAAATTATTTTTTTTCCATTGCGCCGTATCCATGAGTGAAAGTGTAGAATCCCAATAAAGCTGTCCCCATCTGAACTGATCTCCAACAAATAACCATACTCGGGTATGACTGGAGGAGGTCCATAGGCTGTCGACGGAAGCCGATAGGAACCCCTGCTGATAAAGCATGGGCAAGAGTTCGTTCAATACAAACGTTGAACACCGATCTACTGTAGGAAATGAATCTGGCAGGCTCACCCACTGACTTAGTAGTTCAGGTTTCGTGTCGATGGTGTTCCACTGAACGCGATGCGACTGCCCGTTCAGGTGATTTGTCCCAAAAACAAGAACAAAAAACACTAACAGCCTGAAAAGTATCGAACTTCGCACTGGTACAAATCTACACCGGAACACGCATTGTTGATGGCAGGAATCTATATCCATATCCCTTATTGTAAAAAAGCTTGCCACTATTGTAATTTTCATTTTAGTACACGCTTAGAGGATATGGATGAAATGGTGGAAGCCATATGCTCGGAGATTCACCTGAGATCACTTGAAAATGAAACGACAATCGGCACCATTTATTTTGGAGGAGGAACTCCATCCATACTGAATCCCAATTCCATCGCACAGGTGTTGGATGCCATCCGGACTAATTTCAATGTGGAAGAAGATGCAGAAATAACACTTGAGGCAAACCCTGATGATATAGATTCCGAAAAGGCTGTTCGGTGGAGAACGATGGGCATCAACCGATTCAGCATTGGCATACAGTCTTTTTCTTCCACGCAACTTCAATGGATGAATAGGGCTCATACCGCTGAGCAATCCCTTGAATGCATTTCCATAATTCGTGATGCTGGATTTGAAAACTTCAGCATTGATCTGATCTATGGTAGTCCCACTCAAACTTTGCAAGAATGGGAAGCCGATTTAACTAAAGCACTTGAACTCAAAATCCCGCACTTATCCTGTTATGCCTTAACGGTGGAAGAAAAAACTGCGTTATACAAAATGATCGGTTTGGGAAAATTACCGCCAATACAGACCGAGCTACAGGCACTTTGTTTTGATGCACTCATGAATTATGCATCAACACATGGATACCATCACTACGAAATTTCCAACTTGGCTTTCCCTGGAAAAGAGAGTCGACATAACAGTGCGTACTGGGAGGGTGTTCCTTATTTAGGATTTGGCCCTGCCGCTCACTCCTATGAAGGAAAAATCAGAAGCTGGAACATTTCCAGCAACAAAGGGTACGTTCGAGCAATTCGAGACGGTGAACTGCCCAGTGAATTTGAATTGTTGAGCGATAAGGATATGCTCAACGAATACATAATGACTGCACTTAGGCGCTCAATTGGCATTCAACGTACTGCAGTCTTAGACCAATGGGGAGAACACTCGCTTGAAAAGATTGCCAGAGAAATCAATCCTTTTGTGAAACAGGGACAAGTAATTGAAATGGAAGAAGGGTGGCGACTTTCTAACTCCGGGAAGTTTTTTGCCGACGGAATAGCTGCTACCTTATTCACGCTTTGACGATTAACGTAAATGCGACTCCAAATTTTCAAAGGCTATGGCCGCATCCACCTGCTCCCAAAGTATAGCGTAAATGGTTCGAGCAATGGGCAATTCAAGTGTGCGCTCAAGAGCCATAAAATAGATGCACTTGGATGCAGGATAACCTTCCGCTACCATCTGCATGGTCAGCAACGCAGATGAAACACTGTACCCTTTACCTATCATGGTTCCGAAACTTCGATTACGACTATAAAGCGAGTAACAGGTCACTAACAAATCACCCAGATATACAGAATCAGAATAAGAATATGATGTTGTCGCACTATTCCAACTGGACAGAAACCGATTCATCTCGCCCGCAGCATTTGCAACAAACACACTTTGAAAGTTATCGCCGTACCCCAATCCATGTGCAATTCCCGCACCCAAAGCATAAACGTTCTTGAGCACTGCCGCCAGCTGCACCCCCTCTACATCGGTACTGATGATTGTCTTTAAAAAAGGAGTTTGAAAAAAGCCAGCAACCTCAGAAGCAAGCTCCTGATCCAATCCCGCAAATGTTAAATATGATAATCGTTCCGCTGCAATTTCTTCTGCATGGCAGGGACCCATGATCGCTACGTAGCGGCGCTCATCAAAACCTACCAAGTTTTTTAAGTAGGTATGAAGTAAAATTTTTTCATCGTGCAACATTCCCTTGACTGCAGAAATAATTCGAACGTTCGGCCGAAATTGGTTAACGTAGGGCTCTATCTGCGTTTTGAGGTATGCTGAGGGAACAGCCAGTAATATTGTATCGCAACTTGTGTAAATAACAGAAGGATCGGTAGTAACCGATAAAGACGATCCTGTAAATTGAACCGAACTCAGGTATTTTGGATTATGATGGCGGGTACGAATGTACTCAGCCATCTTATCGTTACGCACACACCAGAGAACCTGATGCTGATTATCGGTAAGTAATTTGACTAAGGCGGTACCCCAACTTCCACTGCCGACAACACCAATCTTCATGCGGCAAATATAGCCCTTATCACTTCTTCTCTTCGAAGAGCTCTTCTTTTTTAACCACTTTGACTTTCATTCCCGTCCTCAGCGTTTTGCTGATGACAGTATAGGGACCAACTATCACTTCATCTCCTTCCTTAAGTCCTTCTATAACCTCGATATTGTTGATATCCTGAATATCGGTCTTCACCTTTACGCGTTTTACTTTTCCATCCGCTTGCAGAACAAACACAACCTCATCGAGTGCATCAAGATCTTTAATGGCTGTTTCTTGGTCACCCTGCTCTTCTTCTCCGTCTTTTTTCTCCTGCTTCCTGGATTTATTTAAGTCTTTGCTATCCACCGATAAGGTATCAGACTTTTCACGCGTAGTAACAGCATTGATGGGAACCGATAATACATTTTGATGGGTATTGGTCTGGATATCCGCATTGGCACTCATACCGGGACGAAACGGAAAATTTCCTTTGCCTGTCCCAATAAGATCTTGATACGATTCCGGAATCAGTCGGATGCGTACTTCATAATTGGTTACATCATTTGAAGAGGTAGAAACAACTCCACCTGTACCGCGACTGGTACTTGAAATCTGTGTAACTACTCCCTTGAATTTTCGTTTGCTATAGGCATCCACTTCCACCAAGGCAGTATCGCCCAATGAAACTTTGGGTACGTCGTTCTCCCCCACATCTACCCGTACTTCAATTACCCGCATATCTGCTATACGCATCATTTCAGTACCAGCCATCATAGAGTTTCCTACAACGCGCTCTCCTTTTTTTACATTCAACAGAGAAACAATACCACTCATTGGCGCATAAACACTGGTACGACCCAAATCCTTATCTGCACGTTGAAGATTAGCCTGCGCACTGGCCACAGCGGCTCTGCCACTCTTGATGGATTGCTGTGCGGCGTTGTAATCGGCACGTGAAGTCAAAAACGCATTTTCAGCCTGTTCGTATTCCAACTTGGAGATGACTTTTTCTTGGAAGAGTTGTTTTTGACGATTGTACTGACGCTCGGCCTGATCCAAACGTGCCTTGAAGGAACCCAGACTTGCTTGTGCATTTTCAACTTGAGCTTGCTGTTGCGTTACCAATGCAGCGGCCTGATCACGCTGAGTTGCATAAATGTCTGCATAAATCATGGCAAGCAATTGTCCCTTTGTTACACTATCTCCTTCCATCACTTCAAGCTGCATTATCTCTCCAGAGATATCGGGACTGATTTTCACTTCCACCTCTGGATATACTTTACCACTGGCCGTTACAATCTCGGTAATGTTGCTTCGCTTCACTTTTTCAGTTGCTACTTTAGTAGCATCATCGGAACCAATGATTCCTGCCTTCTTTAAACCCAGCAGGGTTCCTGAAACAACTACTACTCCAACGATAATCCAGATCCATTTCTTATTCATTGCTATTCGCTTTTCTAATGATTATAAACGCAGTCCCTGACCTTTATAGAACTCCAGCACTTTCATTCTAAAAATGTATTCATATTGTGCCAGGGCTTTATCGATCTTAGCTCGTGTTAAGTTATTTTGATTGGTCAACCATTCTATGGTTTGCATAACGCCTAATTCATACCGTTTGTTGGCTAAATCGAATGAACGCTGTGCAGTTGACAGTGCTTTTTCTCTTGCCACCAATGTTTGAAACGCCCCGGATGCGCTGTAATAGGCAGTATAAACATCTTGCTTGAGCTGCAACTTATCGCGCTCAATGATCAGATCGTTGCGTTTAACATCGAGTTGTGCGCGCTGCATGTTGGAACGGGCCTGTGTTCCATTGAAAATGGGCACACTAATGGAAAGTCCAAGTCCCTGACCAAATTGATCACGCAATTGACGATTGTATCCTGCAAAAAGATCTCCCAATCCCCTGTTTGTAAAATTCGGAGTGATGGAAGGAGCATACACCGGAATTTGGGTTGTTCCTTGTTTAACGTATGCACCGGTCATTTCTTCACCAGTGATCGAGAATCCAGTACTTTTCTTCAAGAACTGATTGAAGTTGGTCGCCAATTGTCCAAATCCAGTCACCGTAGGCAACATTTGCGCTTTTGCGGCGAGGTAGTTTTTTTCAGCAGCCGATCTCCTCAGATCATTCAATCGGATTTGCGGCTGGGTTTTCATTGCCATCTCAAATACATCTTCAGGATGCATGGACAGCAAGTCTTCTACCGGTATCTTGTCTGCCTGAGGCATTTCCAATTCAAAATCCCGATCGGCAGGCAGATTCAATAATGCCTTGAGGGATAGTTTATCCAATTCAGCCTGAGAAATAGCCTGAACAACCGTTGCACTATCACGCGCTACCGTAGCTTCCAATTCAGCCGCGTTGAGTTCAGGGAGACTTCCCGCGTCTACTAATTTTCGTGTATTGCGCAACTGTGCGGTAGACTGCTGCAGTACCACCCGAGAAATTTCTACCTGCTCATAGCTAAGCAGGGCACGCAGGTATAGCTGTGCTATATTGAGTCCGATATCATTTTTGGCTTTATCAACTGCTGTCTTTTCCGCTTCCAGTGAAAATTTATTTGCAGCTTCTGTATTGCGAAGGCTATTGAAATTGAAAAGCAGTACGTTGGAGGAAATGGACATTTGTTGGAACATGGCAGAGCGACTGGTAAATACGTTAGTGGTACGATCCAGTGTACGACCAAATGAAAAGCCGTGTGTTAAACCATATTGGAGGGTTGGTATCCGCTGCAGGTTGGACTGACGGTAATTGACAGCTGCTTGTTCAGCCTGCAATAGTGCCTGACGTACAGTAATGTTGTTACTCATTCCATACTCCACACAACGTCGGAGATCCCATACATCTCCCTGACCAACAGCCGAAATTCCACAAAACGACAGAAAAAGAACGATCAATGCCTTCGATCCCATAATAGTATGATTGCGTGCTGTTTCAGGATTTTCCTGAAATGCCCTGCAAAGATTCAACTTAATGAGGGATTGACAAAATCACTCGTCCCGTGAATTGACCGCTTACAACGGTCAAATCCCTTTGAAAGCATTGGAGAGATCTGCGATCAGGAATTCTGCGTCTTCTAGACCAAGGTATAACCTAATCAGGCGATGGTTGGGATCATTGGGATTGAACTCGTTATGAGGGATACTGACGCATTTTGGAATGACCAACGATTCGTGACCTCCCCAGCTGACTGCCATCCGAAACGCCTTCAACTCATTACAAAAACCCTCAATCTTTTCTGCAGATGCTGCTTTAATATAAAAAGAGATTAGACCACAAGCCCCTTTCATTTGTTTTTGAGCAAGTTGGTACTGAGGAAAGCTGGGATCTAAAGGAAATAGAATTGACTCAACAGCAGGTTCGGACTTCAAGTAAGCAAGCACTGCTTGCGTGGTTCGAGTGATGCGTTCCAATCGAGAAGGCAGCGTTCGAAGACCGCGCAACAGCAACCAGGCATTGAAAGGCTGTATGCCATTTCCTGCACACAGGTATTCGCTCAAAAATATTTTTCGCATCATCGCATGCGAGCCGGTGAGCACGCCCCCCAGGGTGTCGCTGTGACCACTAATGTACTTGGTAGCTGTTTGCATTACGATGTCAATTCCATAATCAATGGGGCGCTGATACAGGGGAGAACAAAAGGTGTTATCAATCATGGTGACAATACCTTTTTGACGAGCTACTTTACCAATGGCTTCAAGATCTTGGATATCAAGCCACCAAGAATTAGGCGATTCCAGATAAATCAGTCGCGTATTCTCTTTAATCTGAGAAATGAACCCCTCGGTATCTGTTCCATCTGCGTAGGTTACTGTGATACCAAACCGAGATAAAATTTTATCAAACAAATGAGACGTCCAAGTATAAGGATGATGAACAGACAAGATGTGATCACCCGACTTGACGTTGGCCATTATCCCTGAAAAGACAGCAGCTGCTCCATTGTTGAACACAAGAGCATCCTCCGCTCCATCCAAAGCAGCTAGCTTTTTTCGAAGGATGTCGACTGTTGGATTGAGACCGCGACTGTATAAATATCCCCCCATTTCATCCTGCAATGCGGTTCGCATTTCGGCTACAGTATCAAAACAAAAATTACTGGTCTGAATGATGGGAGGTGCAACAGCATTGAAATAAGAAGCATGATCCTCGCCTAGATGATTCAAGATGTAGGATATGTCATGATGGTGTTCAGGCATTGTGTTTTTTCTTTTTCTGAGTAAAGAAATAAATGGCTAAAAAAACTGCCAACACACCTGTAGCAGTCAAAGCAGTACTGGGCTGATCAATTGCGATACTGGTCGCAACAAAAACATAAGCAGCAATAAATACGATAGGCATGAAAGGGAAAAATCGCATGCTGTAAATGGTGCGTTTATCCAAATGAGCAGTACGTTTACGAATTATGAAAATGGTGGCGGCCGAAAAAGCCATCCCAATGGAATCCAAAAAAATTGTAAAGCCAAGGATCTTATCAAATGTGTCTGCAAAAAAAAGGACTACCACGCTGATGATTGCATAAATAGTCAAGCTTACCGTCAGTACGCCCTTTTCGTCTTTCTTGCTAAATGCCTTGGGCAAAATTCCATCCTCACTCATAGCAAACATTACCCGAGGATTACTCAATAACAAAACGTTTACGTATGCAAGAACGGCAATGAATAATAAAATGGAAAATGCATAGCGACCGGTTTCACCAAACATGCGTTCAGCAACGATAGCAGCAATTCCCTTTGCATGTTTAAGTTCTTCAAATCCTATAACATGGAAATAGGCATAGCTAACCGATAAATAAAGTAATATGATCAGAAGTATTCCAATAAAGATTCCACGTGGAAGGTTTTTTTGAGGGTGCTTGACCTCATCACCAAAATTGATTGTCTGTTGGTAACCTCCATAAGTAAATGAGACCGCGATGAGTGCCAAACCAAAGGATTTGATGTAATCCATCACAGTCCATTGGGAATTAGAAACAGAAGATTGAACAACCGGAGTTTCAACCGGAAAAAAGATTGCAGAAACAATCAGCACTATCATTCCGATTTTGATTACCATGAGAATGTTTTGAGTTGTTGAACTCATGCGCAATCCCATCAGATTAATTCCATAAAACAGCAAAATCGCTCCCATCGCAATCAATGCTTTTGTAAAATCGGCAGCTGGTTCTTCAAACAAAACTTGAGTGATGTATTCGCTACCAATCAATGCTACACCAGAGAGTGAAGCAGCATTGGAAATAAGTATGATGCAATTGACCGCAAATGCAATTGAAGGATGGTAACAGGTAGCGAAAATTTTATAATAGCCGCCGGTAATGGGATAGCGAGAGCCTATTTCTGCGTAAGTCAGGGCTCCGCAAAGCGCAATGAGTCCCCCTACTACCCAACTGATAAAAAAAACATTGGGAGTGATTGCCGCCCGTGCTGAGTCAGATGCCGTTCGGAAAATACCCATACCAATCACCAACCCGATAACGATCATGGTGATGTCGAAGAGGTTGAGTAATTGACGCTGTTTGTTCATTCAGCAAAAATGTGGAAATAATTTTTCATACCAATCCATTCAAACCACATAGTTTTGTTGTGCATTCGGTTGGCGTACGTCACACGTCGCCATTAAAAGGGAAGTCCGGTACATTCCGGCGCTATCCCCGTAGCTGTAATGACCACGCCGCGCAAGCGGAGCCATTCCTTCCACAGACCACTGTACACACGGGAAGGTCAGGAATGGGGTCGAGCCAGAAGACCTGCCAGATGCGTATTCATTCATCACGAGCTTTCGGGAGAAAAGCCGGAGATTGATCATCTGTCTAAAAGCAGGTATCTTTTTCTGTTCCGAAGGTTCATAGTAAACAATGTACTATGACCAGATTATTGTTCACCTTGCTGACCCTTTCGGTCGCATTCAGCGCTGCTGCTCAGTCCGATTCTTTGTATTCACTCGAGGAAGTTGTTGTAACCGCCAATCGTTTCTCGCAAAAACAGATCAACACCGGGAAGGTGATGACTGTGATAAAGCGCAATGAAATTGAGAATTCACCTTTCTTATCGATTGGGGAGTTGTTGAGTCGACAGGCAGGCATTACCATCATTGGAGCAAATAACTCCCCAGGTGCGAACATGGATGTCTATATGCGCGGAGCCGGGACTGGCAACCTGCTCATGTTGATCGACGGTCTTCCCGCCTATGATGTTTCTACTATTCGAGAGACATTCGATATCAACTTCATCCCATTGGGTGAAATTGAACGAATCGAGATACTTAAAGGGGGCCAATCTACACTCTATGGTTCCGATGCAGTTGCTGGTGTTGTCAATATCATCACCCGCACCAATGATTCCAAAAAGCCTTCTGCGCGACTGCATGTTCAACAAGGCTCCTACAACACCAATACGGTCGATCTTTCCTCATCAGGGAAGGTAAGGGGACTTAAATACAAAATGCAATACATGCGTTCCAGTTCAGATGGATTCTCCTCAGCTATTGATTCTACTCGAAAAGCAGGATTTGATCGTGATGGATTTCATCAACAGTTTGCAATGGCACAACTGGGTTCCGCATCGGACGAAAAATGGGGATGGAGAACAACAGCACAATGGAACCGCTATACGAATGGAGTGGATCAAACTGCTTACGAAGACGCAAAAGATTACACAGCAGCAAGCGAAAATCTGATGGTGAGTGGTGGAATCACCCGCCGCTTTGAAAAAGCAACCATTCATGCCAATGTAAGCATGAACAATACGTTGCGCAACTACCTTGATGATTCTACTTTCCTAAATGGCTTTGGTAAATTTCTTCGCAATAATTATAAAGGCCGTTCCATGATTGCAGAAGTATATGGCAATTACAGATTCAGCGATAAATTTCGACTGTTTGCCGGATTTGATCAGCGGTGGCTGAATACCGATCAAGTATTTATTTCAGTAAGTGATTTTGGTATTTATGAAAGCAAGTTGAATTCAGATTCTGCAAAAATCAATGTGAGCAGTCTCACTTCTTCTTTGGTATACAACAGCGAAAAGGGATTGAATATCGAACTGGGAGGTCGACTCAATTTTCATAGTCGTTACGGCAAGAATGCTACGTTTACTTTCAATCCATCCTATGTAGTAAACAACAAATGGAAATTCGCCTACAACCTTTCTTCTGCCTTCAAGGCTCCTACTCTTTATCAACTTTATGATGGAGTATCAGGGGTAATCTCATTAAAGCCTGAAACTTCAATTACCAGCGAGCTCTCCGTGGAATTCATTGGATCAAAACATGTATTTGGTCAAGCTACTGTGTTCAATCGCGTGATTAAAAACGGTATTGACTATGACTACTCCATATATAAGTATTTTAATTACGGAGAACAAAATGCAAAGGGAATTGAATTGGAAATAGGCTATCGAAATGAACACGTGCAATTTAACCTGAACTACACCCTCCTTAAATCTGAAGTAACCACTACGAAGTTTGAATTCGATGCAGGATTTTTTACCTATCTCGCTGTGGGAGATACCACCTATAGTCAGCTGTTCCGTGTACCCGCCAGTAGCTTAAATGCGAATGCAGGCTGGCAAATCAATAAAAAAGTACACGTTTCCATTTACCAACGCCTGGCAGGAAAACGATATGAACCTGTTTTTGGAAGTGAACCAAAAGAACTCAAGCCCTATGCGACTACGGATGTTTTTGCGGAATATCAGATCGGTAAACGGGTATTGATTTATGGCGCAATGAGAAATGCATTTAATGCAAACTATCAGGAAGTCTATGGTTTTGCAACCAGGGGAAGAAATTTCATAACGGGACTCCGATTCTCTTTGAATTGATCTTTAGGCCTCTTCATCTGAAGTAGGAGGAAGTGGTTGTGTATCTGAAGAGGGAAGCGATTCCACATTGCGAAGTTGTCGTTGAATTGCACGTGTACGTACACCAACGACTTCTTCCAGTTGTCCCATGCCGGTTTGAAAATTCTTTTGAGCCTTCTCAAGGAGTCCGCCGAAATTGTCAAACTCTTTCTTGACATTCCCCAATACGCTCCAGACTTCACTGCTTCGTTTCTGTAAAGCAAGAGTGCGAAATCCCATTTGCAGGCTATTGAGCAAGGCTACTAAGGTTGTTGGGCCTGCAACCGTTATTCTGAATTCATCCCGAAGTTGGTCAACAAGTGCTGAGCGACGAATCACTTCTGCATAAATCGACTCAAAGGGAAGGAAGATGATTGCAAAATCAGTCGTGTGAGGCGGATCTATGTATTTGTCACGCACATCTTTAGCCATTTTCTTGATGGCAATTTCCAATGTTTTTGTTGCTGCTTCTATCACCTCAACATCTGCACTTTCATATGCCGTAACAAGTTTTTCGTAGACATCCTTCGGAAACTTGGCGTCGATTGGTAAGTAAATGAAACTTTTTTCATCATCACTTCTTCCGGGTAGTTTGATTGCAAATTCTACCGGATCGCCACTTCCCTGCTTTGTTTTGACGTTGGAATCATATTGATTAGGAGCAAGCGTCTGTTCCAACAACATGGCCAATTGAACCTCACCAACATTTCCTCTCAATTTCACATTGCCCAGTACTTTTTTCAATCCCCCTACTTCACTGGCAATAGTTTGCATTTCGCCCAATCCCTTTTGTACGCTCTCGAGTTGCTTACCGACCAATTCAAAGGAATGACCCAAACGCTCGTTGAGGGTCTTTTGTAACTTCTCATCTACTGTTTCCCGCATTTGCTCCAGTTTCTTTTCAGTGCTATCGATGAGTTTTGCTTGTCGCTCATCCAATTGTGCAAACTTTTCACGCTGGAGATCATTGAATGATTTTACGTTCTTGTCAAATCCTTCTGCAAATACCTTGAATGCTTTTTCGATGTCAGAACGCAGTTCACGATTTTTTTCTTCGATTTTTCCGATTAAATGTTCGAGTTTTTCTGCCTGCTGTTTACCCGTGAGGGTGAGGGATTGTGTCAGTTCATTTCGATTTTCCCGGGCGATACGATCACTCTCTTCTCTATTGATGCGGAAGTCTTCTTTTAATGCAGTTTCAATTTTTGAAAGTGCTTTTTCCAATTCGTTGATTTTACCTAAGTAAGCAGCATCTCCTCCCTTACCTCCTCTGATCAATTGGAAAAGAAGAAGGCAAACTGCCAGAAACAGGAGAACGACCGTCAGGATATCGAGCATGGGTGTGACTTGAACGACAAAGATAGTCGGACTGCTCTTTGCGCACTCACTCGTTTAAAATTATTTGCGTATTTTGAATAAACAGATGGATATCCGTTTTGATCATAAAACAGCGATTGTTACCGGGGCCGGGCAAGGTATTGGTTTGCGGATCTGCCAATTGCTTGTAGAATCCGGAGCCCGGGTTGTTCTCAACGACAGCGATTCAAAATTATGCGCAGCAGCTTCGGAACAATTGGGCGATGCCTGTGCAGCGGTAGAAGGCGATTGTAGTCGCTTGACCACGATAACCAAGATGGTATCAACAGCCCGCGAGGTATTTGGGGGACTGGATTTGGTTATTGCGAATGCGGGGATCACCCTCTTTGGGGCATTTTCTACCTATTCCGAGGAGCAACTGGATCAATTGATGGCCGTCAACATCAAAGGCAGTTTTCTATTGGCACAGCAAGCATCGAATGAGATGATTCGACTGGGAAAAGGAGGTTCAATATTGTTTACTTCTTCCGTAACTGGTCACCAGGCTCACCGCAACCTCGCAGCATATGGAATGAGCAAGGCAGCAGTCGAGATGTTGGCAAAGCAGTTGGTAGCAGAGCTTTCCGAGCACAGGATCAATGTGAATGCGATTGCACCGGGGGCAACATTAACAGAGCGAACCATGAATGATGCGGACTATGAAACAACTTGGTCGCGTATAACACCAATGGGGCGACCGGCTTCAGTTGATGAAGTTGCCAAAGCGGCATTATTTTTTGTATCACAGGAAGCACGACACATTACAGGCCAATCGATTGTCATTGATGGCGGTTGGACATCTATTAGTCCCTCACCTTATTAATTGAATATGAATATCAGAACAATTTGTCCGCACCGCTCCGTATTGGGCGAAGGTCCTGTTTGGGATCCCAGTCGAGGTAATTTATTGTGGGTTGATATTGAAAGCGGACAAATTTTAGAATACAACAATGAACGTAAAGAAATTATCATTCTCAATGCAGGTTCGCGAGTAGGGTGTTTTTCAATTTGTACGGATGGGAATCTGATTGCGGGGACTGAAGAAGGAATTCTACGAATCAATCGAACGACGGGTAAACGGGTTATTGTTGCGCAACCTGAAGCATCGATAGTGGGCAATCGGTTCAACGATGGGAAGACAGATGCGAAAGGCAGGTTTTGGGCAGGCACGATGCCATTAAAAGAAAATGCCCCTTTAGGGAGTTTATACCGAATAGAGAATACGTATGCAGTAGAAAAACTCTTTGGTGAGGTAACCATATCCAATGGGATATGTTGGAGTCACGATAATCGGCATATGTATTACATCGATACCGTCAAACTGGGTGTAGATCGATTTGATTTTGATTTGGAGTCAGGAAAATTGAGCAATAAAACCAAGTTGATAACCATCGATCCAAGCGATGGGTATCCGGATGGGATGACCATTGATGCAGAAGGCATGTTGTGGGTAGCCCATTGGGGCGGATGGCAGATTACCCGATGGGATCCTTCAAATGGAAAAAAAATTGGCTCCATTCGGATGCCTGCATCGCAGATTACATCAATTTGTTTTGGTGGGACTGATTTCAAGCAGATGTATGTTACTTCAGCTCGAAGGGGGTTAAGTGCTGAGCAACTTATAAAAGAGCCATTGGCAGGATCAACTTTTGTGATTGAAGGTTCTGGATTTGTTGGAACCGCATTATATCTGTTTAAAGTAGACCCGCTTTTGAAGGAACTGAACTAAATTTGCGTTCCGGCCTCGTAGTACAATGGATAGTATAAGAGTTTCCGAAGCTCCAGATACAGGTTCGATTCCTGTCGAGGCTACAGTTTCAATTCAAAATTGAAACACAACCTGACCCAACGACTATGTTTGCTAAAACGACGTGCGCCCTATTGCTCGCGATCACGCTTACCATTACTGCATGGGGACAATCATTTGCTCCCTCACGCATAAAAATTTACTGGAAAGACAGCAACGATGTTCCCTACATGACGTTCAAAAATGTAAAAAAGGAACACCCCAATGTGGTATTCATGACCAACGGCGGTCCTTTTACCAAAGCACATGGTCCAGCAGGTCTTTACATTGAACAAGGAAAAAAACTCAGTTCAGTCAAACTCCCTCAAAATCCCAAAGTACAATACGGAATTGCTCCTCAGGGTATCTTCATCATTGAAAACAACCGTGCACGAATTATTCCCGCAGATCAAAAGTTCGAAGAGAAAAATGCGAGTTATGCGGTTCAAGCGGGACCACTGCTTGTAATCAATAGCAAAATCAACAATCGTCTTCCAAAAGGAAAAATAACAATGCGAAACGGCGTGGGCATCACCCAAAATGGAAATGTTTACTTCGCTTGCTTAAAAATGGATTATCGCACGTTTGCTCAACATTTTATCAATGAAGGATGCTCGATTGCATTGATGTTGGATCATACACGTTCAGAAACCTGGTT
>JAFMES010000204.1 GCA_017856605.1 Chitinophagaceae bacterium | reverse complement strand
GAAGCTGGTGAGCATCGACAAGGAGATAGCGGTAACGGTAGCAGTTGGTCAGGACGGAACGATGGCCGTTTATCCAGCAGTGGAAATGGTGTTCGATCCTATTTTGAATCTACTTGATGTACAGGTTTGTCCCGCTTCGATTGCGGCATCCACTTTAGAACAAGCAAATGAATTGGCAGTCCGAGTGGCCAAAGGATTTGAATCGCCTGGCTTGTTTGCTGTTGAAATGTTCGTCGACCAGCAAGGAAAAGTCTGGGTCAATGAAACTGCCCCTCGGGTACACAATTCGGGTCACCATACCATCGAAGCACACTACAGTTCGCAATTTGATATGTTCTGGAGAATCCTATTGGGATATCCTGTGGGAAATACCGCAATGGTTCAGCCTTCTGTGATGTTGAATATTTTGGGAGCACCGGGTGCCAATGGACCGGTACGCTATGAGGGTTTGGAAAAGGTGCTTGCGATTCCCAATGCTTTTGTCCATCTTTACGGAAAGCAGTCGACAAAACCCGGAAGGAAAATGGGACACGTAACGTTAATGGGAGACGATCGCGAACGATTGTTGAAACAGGCTGCTGAAATCAAGCAAACCCTTCGGGTAACGGCACATCAATAATTAATTATGCCATCTAAAAAATCAATAGGAGCATCTTCGAAAAAGAAACCGGTAGTGAGCATCATCATGGGAAGCGATAGCGATCTTCCAGTCATGAATGCTGCAGCGGATCAGCTAAAAGAATTTGGAATTGCATTTGAGCTGACGGTTGTGTCGGCGCATCGAACGCCAGAGCGACTCATGCGGTTTGCCGGTTCTGCAGCAAAACGTGGGATTAAAGTCATCATCGCCGGCGCCGGAGGCGCCGCTCATCTTCCTGGAATGGTGGCGTCTGTCACTACTTTGCCGGTTATTGGCGTTCCGATCAAGTCCTCCAACTCCATTGATGGATGGGATTCGGTGCTATCCATTTTGCAAATGCCCAATGGTATTCCGGTGGCGACTGTCGCATTGAATGGCGCAAAGAATGCTGGCATTTTAGCTGCATCGATTTTATCGACCAACAGCAAAACAATCCAGAAAAAATTGGTGGATTTCAAAACCAAAATGAGAAAAGAGGTAGAGACCAAGGTCCATTCGCTCAAAGGCAAGGGCTTTGAAAATGCATTTGATTAATCGAGTCAATACAACAACATGAATAAAATCCTGATCAGTGTGATGGTGCTTGCCATGGGAATCCAGGTGCAGGCACAGAACAAACCGACAACAAAAGCTCCCACGACTAAACCGCCTGTTACCAAGGCTCCAACTGCACAGCCTCCTACATCCAAGGCGCCGACTACCAAACCGCCTTTGTCTAAACCTGCTCCCCAAAAGTCAGCAGCCGTAGTTCTGAAAAATGCATCCGACTCGTTGAGTTATGCCATTGGGGTATTGGATGGAAATTTTTTCAAGACACAGGGAATTTCTGCCATCAATCCCGATGCACTTGCCAAAGGATTTGAAGATGCGATGTCTTCAAAAACGCTCTGCACTCCTGAACAGGCTGATTCTATTTTGCGTTCGCAGATGCAGCGGATGGTGAAAGCAAAAATTCAGCCCAACATCGATGAGGGTGAAAAGTTTTTAAAAGAGAACGCCAAAAAACAGGGAGTAAAATCCACCAGCAGTGGACTCCAATACGAAGTGATTACGGAAGGAACGGGTCCCAAGCCCGCCATGAGCGATAATGTAAAAGTGCACTATGAGGGGTTCTTGCTCAATGGCAAGAAGTTCGACAGCTCAAGGGATAGAGGTGAACCCACCTCGTTTCCGTTGAATCAGGTGATTCGTGGATGGACCGAAGGTGTGCAGTTGATGTCGGTCGGCTCCAAATACAAATTCTACATCCCCTATCAATTGGCCTATGGTGAGCAAGGCGCTGGCGCCGATATTCCCGGTGGATCCACCTTGATTTTTGAAGTTGAATTAATTGAGATCGTAAAATCAAACCAATGACAACAGATCCTCGTTATCCCATCGGTAGATGGCAGCAGGTGGAGTTTTCTGAACAAGAAAAAGAAGCGCGACTCTCTGATATTCTCTTTCTTCCTCGCATGCTGGAATATGCCGTTGTCAACTTGACTGAAGATCAGCTCAATACGCCTTACCGTGAAGGAGGTTGGACACTCACTCAAGTGATTCATCACGTGGCCGACTCGCACATGAATGCGTTCATTCGATTCAAATTGGGACTGACAGAGGATAATCCCACCATCAAACCTTACATTCAACATGCATGGGGCGAAACTGCCGATGTGAAACAAGTCCCTGTCAATTATTCCATCACACTTTTGCATGCACTGCATCATCGCTGGTACGAATTACTAAAAACCATCACCGATGAACAATGGCAGCGCACGCTCTATCATCCCGAACAGAAAACTACCATGACGCTCTGGACCCTGCTGTTGATCTATTCCTGGCACGGTAAGCACCACGTTGCGCACATCACGAATCTGCGTGAGCAGATGCAATGGTGAAAGAAGGTTGTAGGTTGTAGGTTGTATGTTGGAAATTAAGCAGCACATATCGTTGAAGCCGTTCAACACATTTGGTGTTGAAGCAAAGGCGAAATGGTGGGTGGAAGTGACCAGCGAGGAACAACTTTTAGAACTAGCACAATCGGAATTATTTCAGAAAGAGTCGCCTTTCATCCTTGGTGCGGGCAGCAATGTTTTATTTACTCAAGATGTTGAGCGACTGGTGGTCCATAATGCTATTAAAGGGATACGGGTTGTGGAGTCTTCGAGCGACTGGGTGCGAGTAGGCTTTGGAGCCGGCGAGGTCTGGCACGATGCTGTGATGCATTGCATCGATCATCACTGGGGAGGCGTTGAAAATCTTGCGTTAATTCCAGGAACCGTAGGTGCAGCTCCTGTTCAAAATATTGGTGCATACGGAGTGGAATTGAAAGATGTCTTGCATTCGATTCGAGCATTGGATCGCGTTAGTGGTCGGATGGTTACTCTGCATTCATCCGATTGTGCGTTCGGATACCGAACCAGTATTTTCAAGGCAGAGGCAAAAGATCGTTACATCATTACGGAAGTCGTTTTACAATTGACAACCCATTCGCATGGTTTGCATACCGACTATGGAGCCATTCGTGATGAGTTGAATAAAAAAGGAGTTCTTAGTCCCACTATTCGGGATATTGCGACAGCTGTAATTGCCATTCGATCCTCCAAGTTGCCTGATCCGTCGGTACTGGGCAATGCAGGAAGTTTTTTTAAAAATCCGACAGTTGATCGTGAAGTGTTTGAGCGACTCAACACTGCATATCCCAATATGCCTTCCTATCCTGCGCAAAAGGGAGTAAAGCTTTCGGCTGGCTGGTTGATTGAGCAATGCGGATGGAAAGGATATCGCGAGGGCAATTGTGGATGTTATGAAAAACAGGCACTGGTGTTGGTGAATTTCGGCGGGGCTAGCGGTCGACAAATTTTAGATTTGGCTCAGCGGATAAGAGAATCGGTTTTGCATAGGTTTCAGGTCGACTTAGAGGCAGAAGTTAACATCCTGTGAGGGTCTTTCTGCGTTAGTTTATTATTCCGAAACTTCCTTCGAACCATTGCCATTTGATAATGTTATTTAGTTGTAATTTCAACGTTCAACTTTT
>JAFMES010000203.1 GCA_017856605.1 Chitinophagaceae bacterium | reverse complement strand
CCCATCTCACAGCCGGATCGATCCCACTTGGAAATCTTTTGTTCACTGGATGACAGCGATGTCATTGCCATGATCAAACGCTGGAAGCACCATAAGGATCCGGTCCTTTCTTTTCTCTGTCACTCCTTACTGAATCGCACACTGTTGAAGTTGCGGTTACAAAATGAACCCATTTCGTTAGAAGAAGTGTTAGAAAAAAGAGCAGTGCTGGCAAAAAGCATGGGAATCAGTCAGCAAGACGCCTCTTACCTGGTATTTACCGGTGAAGCCGAGAACAGTTTATACAATCCCAATAATGAACGAATCAACATTTTATTCAAAGGTGGAAAGGTGCGGGATATTTCACAAGTCGACTCCCCTTTGATCCATCAAAACCTCGCTGTTCCAGTTAAAAAATTCTACATTTGTTTTCACCAAGTTTCCTGAATGCAGTTTTCCGCTGAACAAATTGCGCAACTTATTGGAGGATCAATAGAAGGTAGCTCTTCCGTTCACGTGAACAATTTTGCAAAAATCGAAGAAGCGGGTCCCACTGACCTTGCATTTCTTGCCAATCCCAAATACGAGGAGCACCTATACACTACCCGGGCCGGGATTGTGATTATCAATGAAAGTCAGGAATTAAGGCAGTCCGTGCATTCCACGCTGATACGAGTAAAAGAGGCGTATTCTTCATTTGCCACGCTGATGCAGTATTATCAACAACTGCAGCAAACCCAGCTGACTGGAATTGAAGAGCCCTCGTTTATTCACCCAACTGCACAGATTGGAAAGAATGTCTATATCGGAGCATTTGCCTATATCGGTGAACATGCAACCATTGGAGACGACTCCAAAATCTATGCGCATGCATTTATAGGGAAGAATGCAACTATTGGAAATAAGACTACGTTGCATTCAGGCGTGAAGATTTATCACGAATGCAAAGTTGGCAATCACGTCACCATTCATGCTGGGACCGTACTGGGGAGCGATGGCTTTGGGTTCGCACCTCAGCAAAATGGGACCTACACCAAAGTACCTCAATTGGGTAATGTTGTAGTGGAAGATCACGTTGAAATAGGTGCAAACTCGTGTATCGATCGAGCAACCATGGGATCAACCATTGTACGAAAAGGCACAAAGCTTGATAACCTCCTGCAAATCGCACACAACGTAGATGTAGGGGAACACAGCGTAATTGCAGCTCAAACCGGTATCAGTGGAAGTACAAAAATTGGCAACAATGTCATGATCGGCGGACAGGTAGGTATAGTGGGGCACATCTCTATTGCAGACGGGGCACGAATCAATGCACAGAGCGGAGTGAGTAAATCCATCACCGAACCCAATACTGCAGTAACAGGTTCCCCTGCCTTTGAATATGGGTCCTCCATGCGTTCGCAAGCTTCTTACAGAAAGTTGCCTGACCTGGAGAAAAGAATAAAAGAACTGGAGTCGCTTCTCCAATCCCTGATCAAAGTCCGCGATTCGGTTTAGTCCGGGTAATTGATAATCAACATTTTATACCGAATATCGGTGTTCGGAAAATGGACTATCTTTGCAGTCAATTTGCATACGGTATGCAATCAAAATCTTTTAACCCCGACAAACAGCACACCATCTCTCAACCTGCCCGCATCTCAGGGACTGGGTTGCATACAGGTATTCTGGTAGACATGGTGATTACCCCGGCAAATCCCGGGTTTGGAATTCAATTTAAACGTGTTGATCTCCCGGAACAGCCCGTCCTAAAGGCAGACTGTGATTTGGTTACTGACACCTCAAGGGGAACAACTCTTGAAGAAAAGGGAGTAAAAGTCAGTACAGTTGAACACATTCTTGCTGCTCTGGTAGGTATGGGAGTGGACAATTGCCTGATTGAAATCAATGGTCCCGAAATTCCAATCATGGATGGCAGTTCTCAGCCATTTATTGAAATGATCGAGCAAGCGGGAGTAGAAGAACAGGAAGCAGCAAAACACTGGTATACGATTGATACCAACATCTCCTATTATGATGAGGGCAAGCGAGTAGAAATGGTAGCGATGCCTGCTGTGGAGTATAAAGTCACTACCCTGATTGATTTCAATAGTCCCGTGTTGGGCACCCAACACGCGGGGCTAAAAAAGATATCCGACTTCAAAGAGGAAATCGCACCGTGTCGCACGTTCTGTTTCTTGCATGAGCTCGAAGCCCTGCTCGCCAACAACCTCATCAAGGGTGGCGACATCAGCAATGCAATCGTTGTAGTGGATAAGCCCGTTTCAAAAGAAGAGATGACGCGACTGGCAGGGATATTCAAGAAAGATAAAATAGAAGTAAAAAGTGAAGGCTACCTCAACAACCTGGAACTTCGCTTCCCCAACGAACCTGCACGTCATAAATTACTTGATGTGGTAGGCGATCTGGCGCTCATTGGATATCCCATCAAAGCGCACATCATTGCCAATCGTCCCGGTCACCATTCTAACGTGGAGTTTGCCAAGTTGATCAAACAATACATCAAAAAGAACAGGCACGTTAAAAATGTTCCGGTGTATGATCCCAATCAGCCTCCGGTGTATACCACACAGCAAATCGAAAAAAAACTACCTCACCGCTATCCCTTCTTGTTGGTGGATAAGATTATTGAATTATCAGATACCCATATTGTAGGCATCAAGAATGTGACGTTCAATGAACCGTTCTTTGCGGGTCACTTTCCAGGCAATCCCGTAATGCCAGGTGTCCTTCAAGTTGAAGCGCTAGCACAAACGGGAGGAATTTTAGCGATCAACAGTCTTCCTCCTGGAGAGTACGATACCTATTTTGTAAAAATTGATAATTGCAAATTCAAACACAAGGTCATACCCGGTGATACGCTGATTATGAAGCTTGAGCTATTGGGACCCATTCGCAGAGGCATTTGCGAAATGCTGGGTACCGTTTATGTTGGCAATAAAATTGCGACTGAAACCATGCTCATGGCACAACTCGTAAAACGCGAGGGCACCCAGTAAAAATAGCTTGATGATCCATCCCCACACGTATATCCATCACAACGCAAAGATTGCGACGAATGTCAAGATCGACCCCTTCTCCGTCATTCATCAAAACGTAGAAATCGGGGAAGGCACGTGGATTGGTAGCAATGTCACCATCATGGATGGTGCCCGAATCGGAAAAAATTGCAGAATATTTCCCGGCGCAGTAATAGCAGCAGTTCCTCAGGACCTGAAATTTGAAGGAGAACTGACTACCGTGGAGATTGGAGACAATACCACGATTCGGGAATTCGTCACAATCCACAGGGGCACAAAAGATCGCTGGAAAACCGTGGTCGGAAAAAATTGCCTCGTCATGGCTTATAGCCACATTGCACATGATTGCATCATTGGCAACCACTGCATCATGAGCAATAACACCCAACTGGCGGGTCACGTGGTACTCGGCGACTATGCTATTCTTGCAGGCATGACCGCCGTGCATCAATTTGTCAATATTGGTCAGCATGTATTTGTTGCAGGTGGATCACTTGTAAGAAAAGATATTCCTCCTTATATCAAAGCTGGAAGAACTCCTCTATCCTATGCGGGTGTGAATTCAGTGGGACTCAAACGCAAGGGATTCAATGTTCAAAAAATCAATGAACTTCTCGATATCTATCGCCACATCTATAACAAAGGAATGAACACCTCACAGGCA
>JAFMES010000030.1 GCA_017856605.1 Chitinophagaceae bacterium | reverse complement strand
CTTCGTTTGCCCTGAAACTGCTCCTGGGAGAAATGAGCGTTGAAGTTTTAAAAAGTGCAACAGTCGATTGTGCTAAGCTCCAGCAGAGTGGATTTACCTTCATATATCCTTCGATTCATTCAGCCCTTCGCCATCTGATTGGTTGAATCAGTTGCCCTTTTTTGTGCTGGAGAGCCTGCTTCCATTTTTATCTACCACCAGCGTATAACGCTGTCCGATTGCAATTGGAAAATTAGTTTTGTCATGACTAATTGGGAAATTGAAGCAAATTGGAAAACGAAACTCTTTTACAGATTCAGCAAGGATCTCGTCGGAATTTTTCCCAAAAGGTCGCTCGGTGTCTTTTGATTCTGTGAATCCTCCTAAAATCAAGCCTTTAAGTCCCTTGAACATTCCTGCCCTTTTCAGTTGGAGCATCATCCTGTCAATGTTATAGAGTTGCTCGCCTACGTCTTCAAGAAAAAGAATCTTCCCTTTTGTTTTAAAGCATGCGTTGGTTCCGATGGAATGTGCAATCAGGCTCAGGTTTCCGCCTACCACTGGAGCTGATGCTGTACCCAATTGATTGAAAGCATGACGCGGACCTCTGCACGCGGTTGCTTCTCCTTCCAAAACTGCTTGTAATGCACGTACATCTGATGGGTTTCCAAAGTTGGGATCAAATGCACGGGCCATAGGACCGTGAATGCTCGATATACCTAAGTTGCGACTCATGTATCCGTGGAAGATGGTGATATCACTGAATCCAATGATCCATTTCGGGTGTTGTTTGAACCCTCTCCAATCTATTTGATCCAGAATTCGCGTGCTCCCATATCCTCCTCGAGCGCACAATACGGCATCTACTTTTGGGTCGTCCAGAAACTGCTGAAGATCGAGGAGGCGTTGTTTGTCCGTACCAGAGAAATACGTAGTTGATTTTCCACCAACGGTACTTCCGAGTATAACGCGGTATCCCCAGGACGTTAATTCATGTACACACGCCTTCGTTTTTTCTCTTGCCATGTACCCGGCAGGACAGACCAAGGCTACTGTAGCACCCGGCGCAAGAAAGGGAGGATGTTTCATTCCATAAAATTAATCGCTTCATGTTGAAAATGAAGAAAATCCATTACCTGTAATTGGCTATTTTTGCGGCTGAATCAATCATGGCAACTGCTCCTAAACGATACCTGGTCACCTCTGCACTGCCGTATGCAAACGGACTGAAGCACATCGGTCATTTAGCCGGTGCGTATATTCCAGCTGACATTTATGTGCGTTACCTCCGTGCGCAGAAACGTGACGTAGTTTTTGTTTGCGGAAGCGATGAGCACGGTACGGCCATCCCCATTCAGGCAATGAAAGAGGGTACCACGCCCCAAGCCATCATCGATAAATACCATCAAGCGATGAAAGAGGATTTCAATGACCTCCACATCAGCTTTGATATCTATCACCGCACTTCTGATCCTTTGCATCATGAAACTTCACGGGAGTTTTTTACTTACCTGAATGATCGGGGAGAACTTGAGACAAAAGAGACAGAGCAGTTCTATGATGAAAGCAGTCAAACTTTTTTAGCTGATCGATACATCAAGGGGACTTGTCCCCATTGCAAAAGTGATCGTGCATTTGGAGATCAATGCGAAACCTGTGGCACCGCATTGAGTCCCGATGAACTCATCAACCCTGTAAGTACGATCAGTGGATCGGCTCCCATCAAGAAGAAAACTACCCATTGGTATTTACCTCTTGCCAAACATGAAGCGTTTCTGAGGGATTGGATCCTGGAAGAACACAAACAAGATTGGAGACCAACCGTTGTGGGACAGTGCAAAAGTTGGATTGAAGGGGGACTGCAATCCCGTGCCGTTACGCGCGACCTGGATTGGGGAGTGAAAGTCCCGTTGCAAGAAGCAGATGGTAAAGTGTTATATGTCTGGTTTGATGCACCTATTGGATATATCTCAGCTACGCGTCAATGGGCAAAAGATACTGGGAATGACTGGAAACCTTACTGGTATGATACCGACACCCAGTTGGTTCATTTTATTGGCAAGGACAACATTGTTTTTCATTGTATCATTTTTCCGGTGATGCTTAAGCTTCACGGAAATGTATTGCCGGTCAATGTTCCAGCCAATGAGTTTTTGAATTTGGAGGGCGATAAAATGAGTACCAGTCGCAACTGGAAACTCGACATGCGCGATTTCATTACTGATTTTGTAAAAAAAGAAAACGGGGGTGATCAGTGTGTGGACATGTTGCGGTATTATTTGACGCAAATCGCACCCGAATCGAAAGACAGTGAGTTCACTTGGAAAGGTTTTCAAGACGCCGTCAACAATGAGTTGGTTTCGATTTTTGGGAACTACGTCAATCGAACATTTGTATTGATGCACAAATTGTGTCAGGGGAAAGTCCCCAAGTTTCATGCTGCCAAGTCAGACGCACTGGACGCGCAGTTGGAAAAAGATATCCAGGCGACTAGGGAAAAGATTTCCGCTTGCTTGGAACAATACTCTTTTCGAGAGGGACTTTTCGAGGTGATTGATCTTGCGCGTAAAGGTAACAAGTACATGCAGGAAAAAGAACCCTGGATAGTTGCAAAAAGTCTAACGGAGCATCCTGAAAAACAAGAGCTGATTGATAATTGTCTACATCATTGTCTTCAACTGACTGCCAACCTTGCAATTTTAATACAGCCCTTTTTGCCATCTACTTCCCGGAAAATGTGCCACATGATGAAAGTGGTAGATAAAATGTTGGATTGGGAAAATGCAGGTAGTATGAAATTGCTGAGTGTTGGATATAGTTTGCGTGAACCACAATTGCTTTTTAGAAAAATTGAAGATGTTGAAATTGCTGATCAGATAACAAAACTTAAACATGCATCCATGAACGATGCTTCAACTCCACAACCAACAGCTGAACCAGCTCATGCACCCCTGAAGCCTGAGATTGTCATTGATGATTTTTCAAAAATTGATCTTCGGACGGGCATTGTCCTTTCAGCTCAAAAAGTACCCAAGGCCGATAAATTACTTCAATTGGAAGTGGACCTGGGATTTGAAAAACGCACCATACTTTCAGGAATCGCCCTTCATTTTCAGCCGGAAGAGGTAGTCGGCAAGCAGGTGGTTGTGGTTGCTAATCTGGCTCCACGAAAAATGCGGGGAATTGATAGCCAGGGTATGATACTTATGGCAGAAGATGCCTCTGGAAAGCTGCATTTTGTGCAGCCATCATCACCCATCAACGGGGGGAGTACGGTTTCTTGATTTCTCGGGTAGCTTCATTAACTTACGGATCTCAACAAACTGCGCCATATGAAACCTCAAATCAGGAAAGTTGCCGTTTTGGGTAGTGGAGTCATGGGTTCTCGAATTGCCTGTCACTTTGCCGGAATTGGAATACCCGTTTTATTGCTGGATATCGCTTCTCCCGATGCAAAAGATGCAAGTAGCACTGAAAAAAATAAATTGGTCAATACCGCGTTACAAAATGCGATAAAGTCCAATCCATCCCCTGTATACACTAAGGATGTTGTAAAGAAAATTACCACGGGTAATTTTGACGAAGATCTTGCAAAAATCAGTTCTTGTGATTGGATTGTTGAAGTAGTGGTAGAGCGGTTGGATATCAAACAGCAACTTTTTGAAAAAGTAGAGTTGCATCGAAAACCTGGTACACTCATTACATCCAATACTTCTGGCATTCCAATTCACATGATGGCAGCTGGGAGATCAGAGGATTTTCAACGACATTTTTGTGGAGCACACTTTTTCAATCCTCCAAGGTACTTGAGGTTGTTGGAGATTATTCCGACTGCCAAAACGGAGCAGTGGGTAGTGGACTTCCTCATGCAGTATGGCGATCTCTATTTGGGAAAGACAACGGTATTGTGTAAAGACACACCTGGCTTTATTGCCAATCGGATTGGAATATTTGGGATCATGTCGTTATTGGGGACGATGGAAAAAATGGAGATGACTGTTGATGAAATCGATGCATTGACCGGTCCTATTATTGGTCGACCGAAATCTGCAACCTTCCGAACAGCCGATGTGGTGGGAATTGATACCATGATTCATGTGGCCAAAGGACTATACGATAATTGTCCCAACGACGAAGCTCGAGAGCAATTCAAAATACCTGCATGGCTACAAAAAATTGGAGAAAACAAATGGCTCGGAGATAAAACTGGACAAGGTTTTTTCAAAAAGACGAAAAACGCAGCAGGTGAAAAAGAAATTCTTACCCTGGATCTCAAGACAATGGAATACGGTCCACGTAAGAAACCCAAGTATGCCGCACTTGATGCAGCTAAGCCCATAGACGATTTGAGTACACGTCTGAAAATGCTCATGGCTTCACCCGATAAGGCTGGAGACTTTTATCGGCATTTTCATTATAACCTCTTTGCCTATATCTCTAATCGGGTTCCTGAAATTTCCAATCATCTTTTCAGTATTGATGATGCGATGATGGCTGGATTTGGTTGGGAAATCGGAGCATTTGAATCGTGGGATTTGTTTGGTGTTGAAAAATGCTTGACCGAAATGAAAAAGGCAGGATATGCTGTTGCTCCATGGGTGGACGAGATGCTTGAAAAAGGCCACACAACCTTTTTTACTGTCAAAGACGGGAAACGCTTTGCCTATTCTCCAATCTCGAAAGAATTGGAATCGGTTTATGCAAAAGGACAAGAACATGCTTTCATCGTCATGAAGAATTTTTCCGGTCAAACTGTTTGGAAAAATAGTGCCTGTAGGACCTATCACTTGGGTGATGATGTACTTGGCCTCGAGTGGTACACCAAAATGGGCAGCATTGGGGGAGAAGTCTTGGAAGGTATTCAAAAAAGCATTGGTTTGGCGGAGGAAAAGTACAAGGGTGTGGTTATTGCCAATGAAGGAAATAATTTTTCTGCAGGCGCAAACGTAGGTATGATTTTCATGCTTGCCATTGAACAGGAATACGATGAAATGGACATGGCAGTCCGCATGTTTCAGAATACCATGATGCGCGCACGTTATTCTTCTGTACCCGTTGTTGTAGCGCCGCATGCACTCACGCTTGGAGGTGCATGTGAGTTGAGTTTGCATGTGGATAAGGTATGTGCAGCGGCGGAGACGTATATCGGATTGGTTGAACTTGGAATTGGTGTGATACCTGGAGGTGGCGGAACAAAAGAATTTGTGTTGCGGGCAGCAGATGAAATGCACGAAGATGAACCGGAAACCATTACGCTGAAAAATCGATTCATAGCTATCGCTACAGCTAAAGTAGCTACATCGGCACACGAGGCTTACGGTCTGGGCATTTTACGAAAGGGTCGTGATGAAGTAGTAATGAATATGTCCAGGCGCATCAGCGAAGGAAAGCGTTCAGTTATAGAGTTGTACGACAGTGGATATGTAATGCCACAACAACGTTCCGATATCAAGGTGCTAGGTCGGACTGGACTCGGCGCTCTCTATGCGGGCATACATGTGATGAAAGAGGGCGGATATGCAACTGAACACGATGCCTTGGTAGCCAAGAAATTGGCCTATGTGATGTGTGGAGGTGATTTAAGCGAACCGACCTTGGTATCTGAGCAGTACTTGTTGGATCTGGAGCGTGAAGCTTTTCTTAGTTTATGCGGTGAGAAAAAAACACTGGAGCGCATTCAATCTGTATTGAAAAGCGGCCGACCCATTCGTAATTGATCATTCAACTTTCTTTTTCAATAAATATGTACATCATGAAAAGACTATTCCTTTTTTTAGTTGCTGTGTTCTTATTTCTTTCATCTTGGTCGCAAAAGAAAAAGCCAACGGAGGTCAAACAGGTTTCCAATCAGGCGGCATTCGATGCCTCACTTCTTCAGCATGCAAAATACCGCTTATTGGGCCCATTCCGTGGAGGTAGAAGTGGTGCAGTAGCAGGTACGTATAAATCCCGCAACACGTTTTACTTTGGTGCTACCGGCGGCGGAGTTTGGAAAACTACCGATGGAGGCAGTAACTGGAAAAATGTTTCAGATAAATTCTTTGGAAGTACCATTGGTGCAGTTGAAGTAGCGCCATCCAATGATAATATTATATATGTAGGAGAAGGAGAAAATACGATGAGGGGAAATGTTTCTGAGGGACTCGGAGGCATGTGGAAAAGTGATGATGCGGGTAAGACTTGGAAAAATCTGGGTTTAAAAGATGGTAGGCACATTACCAATATTGTTATTCATCCAACTGATCCCAATACGCTTTGGGTTGGAGTGATGGGGCATCTGTTTGGTCCCAATTCCGAGCGCGGTATTTTTAAATCCACCGACGGAGGTAAAAACTGGAAACGTGTCTTGTATGTAAATGAGCAAACCGGATGCAGCGACTTGGTAATGGAACCAGGCAATCCTTCAACCCTGTATGCAGGAACTTGGCGGGTGATTCGTACTCCGTACAGTTTAGAAAGCGGGGGAGAAGGTAGTGGATTATGGAAAAGTACAGACGGAGGCGAAACATGGAGCAATATCAGTTCAATGAAGGGATTGCCTAAAGGAACCTGGGGCATCGTGGGTGTGGCTGTTGCTCCATCCAATACAGAAAAAATTTATGCCATCATTGAAAATGAAAAAGGTGGATTGTATATGAGTGCCGATGGTGGTCAAACGTGGAGTCTCCAGAGCAGCGACAACAATATTCGTCAGCGAGCTTGGTACTATACCAAAGTTTTTGTTGATCCAAAAAATGAAAACCTTGTTTATTGTCCCAATGTTAATTTCATGAAAAGTCGCGATGGCGGTAAAACATTTCAATCGGTCCGTACTCCCCACGGTGATCACCATGATTTGTGGATTGATCCTGAAGACGGAAAACGGATGGTGGTGGCCGATGATGGCGGTGCACAAGTTTCCTTTGATGAAGGAAACAATTGGAGCACTTATATGAACCAGCCAACTTCACAGTTGTATAGAGTGAGTACCGATAATTCATTTCCCTATCGGGTGCTGGCTGCTCAACAGGATAATTCTACCCTCAGAATAAAATCTGCGACCTATGGTGCGTATATCACCGATCAGGATTGGGATGTTACAGCAGGTTCAGAAAGTGGATATGTGGTTGCAGATCCAACAAATCCGGATATTGTTTATGGCGGAAATTATGGGGGGTATCTATCTCGACTCGACCACCGCACCGGTGAGAACAGGGCCATCACGGTGTGGCCGGATAATCCAATGGGAGCAGGAGCGGATGTATTGAAGTACCGCTTTCAATGGAACTTCCCTATATTTTTCTCTCCGCATAATCCAAAGCGACTCTATGCTGCAGGAAATGCATTGTTTGTAACTGAAAATGAAGGGGCGAGTTGGCGACAAATTTCTCCTGATCTTACTACCAATGATAAATCCAAGCAACTTTCCAGTGGCGGTCCCATTACCAAAGACAATACTTCTGTAGAGTATTACTGCACCATCTTCACTGCAACTGAAAGTCCTTTAGAAAAAGATTTACTCTGGGCTGGAACAGACGACGGCTTGATGCACATGAGCAAGGATGGAGGAGCAAGCTGGAGCAACGTCACACCTAAAGATGCTCCTCAGTGGATGATGTGGAATGCCATTGATGTGGATCCGTTCAAAAAAGGAGCCGCATACATTACTGGTACACGCTACAAGTTGGATGACTTCACGCCCTACATCTATAAAACGGAAGATTATGGTCAAACTTGGAAGCTGATCACCAACGGAATTCCGACCATGCATTTTACTCGAGTAGCTCGCGCTGATCATAAACGCCCTGGGCTGCTGTATGCCGGAACTGAATATGGTATGTATATCTCTTATGATGATGGAGCCAACTGGCAATCTTTTCAATTGAATTTACCCGTAGTTCCAATAACCGATCTCACCATTAAGAATAACGACTTGGTAGTGGCTACTCAAGGACGTGCTTTATGGATCCTTGATGATCTATCAACTATTCAGCAATTGGATCCTTCTATAAAAACTAAGTCGCTTCATGCCTATACGGCACAAGCTGCATACCGAATACCTCCTGTCATGATGAGGTGGGGAATGATGGCAGGTACTCCTGCGAATGCAGCTCAAAATCCACCCAAAGGTGCAGTCTTGAATTTTTATGCATCCAATGTGAGTGATTCCAGTACAGCATCGGTAGCCATCTTTGATAGAAATAAAAAACTCATTCAACGATACACCTCAGAAGATAAAACTAAGCCCATTAAATTGGCTAAAGGAGTGAATCAGTATGTATGGGACATGCAATATCCAGGTGCAGAGCGCATCGACGACCTGATTCTATGGAATGGAGTTCCAGGCAGCATAACTGCGATACCCGGAAACTATACTGCAGTGATCCGTGTTGATAAAGATTCAGTTGAAGTGCCTTTTTCGCTCTTGGCAGATCCCAACTATTCCTGTTCTCAACAGGATTATGAAGCACAGTTATCTTTCCTGGTTCAGGTGCAGGATAAATTCAATGCCACCATGAAAGCCATAAAAGATATACGAAGTGTTAGAAGTCAACTCAAGGATTTTGTTTCCAAGCAGGGTAAAGATTGTCCAAAAGAGGTCAAGAGCATGTCGGATAGTTTAAGCAAAGAACTCACTGCGATTGAAGAAAAATTACATCAGACAAAAGCTAAGAGCGGACAAGATGTGCTTAATTATCCAATCCGTTTGGATGATAAATTAGGTGGAGTGTTTGATATGGCCAACAGCGGGAACATGGCTCCTAGTAAACAAGCAAAGGATGTGTTTGCTGAGCTATCGACACAAGTTGATGCTGAATTAGCCAAACTCAATGCTGTACTGGATGCTGGATTAAAGTCTTTCAATAAATTAATCCGTGAAAAGGAATTACCCGCAGTGGTAGTGAAATAGCAGCTATTAATTCTCGCTTTTCGCAACTGGCCGCACGCCTGTGTTTCCTCCTCCAGTGAGGGTCATATCGTGCGGCTTGTTTTTTTCCCATGCTCCGCGTGTAAAGTCAGGAACGTCAATGCTTTTGGATCGATTGCCAACGGATTGACCACTCAACGGAAACACAGCACTCCATGAAGCGGCGTCGTACACATCTTGATCCAGGGGTAATCCATTGCGCAAGCAATCAATCAATCGCCAATCCATTATAAAGTCCATGCCACCATGCCCGCCAACATTCTTAGCAATCTCTCCTATGTGTTTTACAATTGGAGGGGTATACTGCTCTTTCAATTTATTCAATTCTTCTTGCTTCATCCAACCGTGTCCCATGGCAATGCGTTCGGGTCCAGGCCATTTTTGTGCAATTCCTTTGGTGCCACTGACTAAATGAATCCGGGAATAAGGACGTATGGTAGATACGTCGTGTTGCACCATCAGTGATTTACCCAAGTTCGTTCTGATGAGCGTTGTATTCATGTTTCCCCTGTACTTCTTTCCTTTGTACTCATTGAAGAACGCATCTTTAGCAGCCATCTCATCGGCTAGGCGACCGAGTGTGAAGTCGTTTGTACTCATGCTGACCAGATGATCAAATTTATCTCCACGGTTGATGTTCATGCATTGAGCGATTGGTCCAAGGCCATGGGTAGGATAAAGACTACCATTATTTTGGATGTTCTCTTTCAAGCGCCACATTTCTGCATAGGCATTTTTATTGAAAAGGTAATCGCGACTCAAATCGTGAATGTATGCGCCCTCTGCATGTACAATCTCTCCAAAAAGTCCATTCCTAATCATGTTCAGTGTGAGTAGTTCAAAGAAATCATAACAACAATTTTCCAACATCATCATGTGCTTCTTTGTCTTCTCAGAAGTTTCAACAAGCTCCCAGCATTCATCGATTGTTTTGGCTGCTGGAACTTCCGATGCAGCGTGTTTGCCGTTCTTCATGGCGTATACAGCTATTGGAGTATGTAAATGCCAGGGTGTGGTGATGTATACTAAGTCAATTTCATTGGATTCGCAAAGTGCTTTCCATCCTTCTTCTCCAGAATAGGCTTTCGCTTTTGGAAGGTTTTTTTTGAGTAATATGGATTGAGACTTTTCAACGCGGTCTGGAAATTTATCGCATAACGCCTTTATTTCAACTCCTTCGATGTAGCTCAAACGATCCACTGCGCCGGGCCCCCTCATTCCCAATCCCACAATTCCTACACGGACAACGGGAAGTTTAGGTGCAGCATAACCGCACATATTGAATTCAGCTGGAGAATGAATGTGTTGGATGGTTTCTGCTGCAGAAGGAACTACCGAGGCCAGTGCTCCTGAACCCAAAGCTACGTTGCGAATGAACGATCTCCTGTTGGTTGACATGGTGATTGTTTTAAGTAGAATGAAATTAATGAATTTGGGCTACCCGATCACAAGTTGAACCAATAATTCATTTTAAAAACCAGAGCACGGTTTTTATTCTTCATGAATGGATCGGTAAAATAATTATCGCTGTACACCAAAAAGATGTCGCTCATGGGTTTATATCGCCATTGCAAGCGACTATTGATATTGAAATTATTACGCTGATTATTGTATTGCAGGAAAGTGGTCCAAAACAGATTATTACTGAAATTGATCTCTATTCGAGGTGCAATTAAAAATAAATTATTCGAACCATAGGGAGTGGGAAACTGAAGTTTTGCTTGCTGTACACTCATTGTAAAGTTTGCCCATGGTTGAATACGGAAATTGGCACTGAGTTGGTAGCGAAAGATTTTTCCATTAAAAAAATCTCCAACTTCCAAATCGCTCATGAAGGACAATTTTTTTCTGCTATCTGATGAGTAGGTAGCTCCATAGGTGTACGCACCGTAATGTCCGGGTGGGATGGGTTTGCCATCTGTGAAGGAGGTGTTGAAAAGAAGATCGTTTACATTTCGGTGAAAGTGCAAAACAAGGTTGGATGTGTTTTTCATGAAAAAACGGAATTCCAGGTCGCTAAAGGTTTCATTATTGCTTCCGTCAAGATTCAGGAAGGAGACATTCTCCAGGCTGATCATGAATTGATTGATGAGTTTGCTTTTTGGGAAAAACGTGTATGATGTTTGATTGTAAACAATGTAAAACCCTTTGCGTACCACACTGTCTAATAAGGCGTCATAGTTAGTGATGCGATTGACAAATCCCATGTCTGCATAAAAATTATCCGTAATTCTTCCCGCATCGAGAATGACATTTAATTTTTTGCTGAAATAACCTCCACCCACATTAGTATAGTATTCTGCGCTGTTGATGGTAGGTTTGAATGAGCGGTGAAATCCAGTCCAGGCATTCCATTTACCTGATTTTTCGATGAATCGGTATTCCAGTCCCGCATTTCTACCGTATGCATCCAGTGCTTCGGTTGGTTTGTCTATTGCTGGAGCAACTTCCTGTCGATTAAAAAAGTATCCGTTGAGTAGAGACCTTTTTTGGACCTGTTGGTTTATTGTGACCGCAGTATAATTCTGCGCTCCATATTCACTGGTGGCCTTGGTTTGCATATTCATCAGTCCAACGCGCGTGCGTTTACTAAGATTACCGCTGATGCGGGCACCGCCAATTATAGGAATTCGATTTGCGTTTTTGTCCAGTCCTATGGTTCGCGAATAAAATGGTCGGATAGGGGGTATCCCGAAGTTGGCAAAGAGGTCGCTATTTTCTAAAAAGAAGGTTCGACGCTCAGGAAAGAAAATATCAAAGCGTGTCAGGTTGGTGACTTGCTGATCAACTTCCACTTGTGAAAAATCAGGATTGACGGTGAGATCAAGATTCAGTGAAGAGGTCAGCGCTACTTTAGCATCAAAGCCTGCATTGAATTTACCCGAGGTGGGTTTTCCTGCTTGGCGATTACTTTCAGTGGTTCCTGTGATATATGGGATGAAAGAGAGATTCGTTCCAGGAGAAACCGGCGGTTTATCCCAAAGGATAACACCTGAATAGCCAAAATCGTAAAAGTCAAAATTCAGTGGCATGTCCGTCCAAGAGGAATACTCATTGGTCTTTAGGTCAGATCGAAGAATGTTGAGTCCCCATTTATCGTGTCCCTCATTAAAGCGGAGGGTATGAAAGGGAATGGCTATTTCCGCAATCCAGTGATCAGCGTGTCGACTTGTTGCTGAGTACCATTTGTTATCCCAACTGAAATTCAATTCTTCACTGGGAGTCCCCACGTTTACCAGATCTTCCGTTTGAACATTATAAGGAGTAATGGAAAATAAAAAACCATTGGTCCGTTGATTCACTGGATCAATGGCAATTGAAATGGCATCGCTCATGTAGATGCCTTGGTCTCTTTTCAGGGTTTGAGCAATATAATAATTCGTGTCTTGAGCAATGATGCCAAAATACAAGAAATGTTCATCGTGCGTGATCTTGACACGGGTTTGTCGAGTTGGCTTTCCTACATCATTGGGCCATTTCATGTGAAAATCACTTGCCTGACCGGCAGATTGCCAGGCACCTTCATCAAGCGATCCGTCAATTTTAATGGTCGTCGTTGATTTTGTTATTCGAACCTGATACTGTTCCTGAAATCGCATGCCATCCTGCGCTAACAGCAAATCGGTAGTCAGCAGGTATAGGAAGAGGATGATGGATATTCTAAGGGTGGCTCGCATGACAGCGCAAATTTCCGTCATTTAACGCTCTTTTTGAGTATAATTTTTCCAATGGTTATAAAGCAGGATCATAGGTTCTTGTTTTTTGGTATCTTGAAAAATGCTCTACCGGATTGCATGGGTAATGATGTGGGTCACTTTTCGAATATTTTTCAGAAAGGTAGAGGTAGTTGGACGGGAGAAGTTACTTCAACATCAACCCGCGATTCTCATAGCAAACCATCCGGCTTCGTTTCTCGATGCCATGGTACTGGCAGTCTTTCTTCGTCGTTCCATTCATTTCTATGTACGCGGTGATATTTTTAGTCACCCGATTGCGTACCGTATTTTAACCATGCTGCATATGATACCCATATACAGCCGTGAACACGGAACGAATAACCTCTCACGCAATAACAGGACATTTGAGCGTGGTAGGGAATTACTTTCAAAAGGAAAATTGTTATTGATTTTTCCTGAAGGGTTCAGTCGCCTCTCCAAAGAATTAGTCCCCCTAAAAAAAGGAGCAGCCCGGGTTGCGCTTCAAACTGCCTTTGAGGGTGGAAATGCGCCAGAGCTTACCATACAATCAGTAGCAATTGATTATTCCTATCACGGTATGGCTTCCAACCTCTTTATCCGTATGGGTGAGCGGATGAGTATACGTTCTTTTGAAAATGCTTACCGGGACAATGTTCCAGCCTGTATCAATCAGCTGACTCGAGCAATGCAGGATTTATTTGTGCGCAATGTGCTGCACATTAAACAGGGAGATCGAACTGCAGCTGTGGAGCGGTATATGCGAATGGTTCGTGCCACTGAACAACCTAGCGGAGAACAGTTGTATCAGCGCATGCAAACCATTTGTGCTTTTGCAGACCGGACTGGCGAAGAGCAATGGCAACAATTCATTCAATCGTTCACTTTATATGAACAGCGACTGATGCAGTTCCATCTTTCTGATGAGGCAGTTGCGCAAAAAGGAGATTCTTCTCCTTCACAGACATTGGCCTTGCTGTTTTTATTGTTTCCTGCAGGTATTGGCGCCATTCTTTGGTTCATACCTGAGGTACTTTCCAAATGGATTGCGGATAAAACGGTCACCCGCATCGACTTCTACACCAGCGTACATGCCTCGGTGCTCGGAGTACTTGGATTACTGTGGGTGACTGGAATCACACTTGTTTTGTATCAATTTGATTGGGGATGGGGTGCGCTCTTAGGGTTTGTTGCACCCCTATTTTTTTATACCTATGTTCAATGCAAAGGGCTAATTCATCAACGGATGGCATTTCGCTCCATGAGGAAGTTGAAGAATACAGATCGGTACCAGTATGATTCTTTGTGCTTGCAGCAAAAGGAGCTTTTAGAATTACTCTCGGTCTAAAAGATCGGGTCTTTTTTCTTTTGTTCGATGAAGTGCTTGCTCATATCGCCATTCTTCGATGAGTTTATGATTGCCGCTTAGTAATACATCCGGCACTTTCCAATCGCGATAGACTTCCGGTCTCGTATAGACTGGAGGGGCCAATAGGTTGTCTTGAAAGGAATCAAATAATGCCGATGTTTCATCATTCAGAACACCGGGAATAAGTCGACCAATTGCATCTACAACAACCGCTGCAGCAAGTTCACCTCCGCTGAGTACGTAATCGCCAATAGAAATTTCACGTGTCACAAAATGATCTCTTACCCGTTGATCAATTCCTTTGTAGTGACCGCAAATCAAAAGCAAGTTGCCTTTTAGCGATAGTTCATTGGCGGTGGGTTGATCAAACCGATTTCCGTCTGGTGTGAAATAGATGATTTCATCGAAATTGGTTTCGGTGCTCAATTCTTCAATGGCCTTTACCAACGGCTCGCACATCATTACCATTCCTGCTCCTCCACCAAACTGATAATCATCAACCATTCCGTATTCATTAACGGCCCATTTGCGCAAATGATGAACAGTAACATTGAGCAATCCCTTTTCAGCTGCCCGCTTCATGATCGAATGGGAAAAAGGACTCTCCAAGAGTTCAGGTACAACGCTAATAATATGTATGTTCATTCGGTGCCGTCTAAAAATTCATCAATATCTCTTCTCTCTTTTTTTGTTGGTCTTCCCACCTTGGAAAGGCGTTTACCGGAGTAAAAACTTGCACTTTGGTAGGCAATACGCTCTTTTTCTTCAATAGGGGTATGATCAATATAGTAGTTCACCGCCTCACTGTATTGCACCCGTTTATGCAATAATTCTTTTACTTCAATCAGCCAACGTTTATCGTCTGTTTTGACTTCGTAATGGTCGCCGACCTTTACTACGCGTGATGCTTTGATCGGTTCTCCTTCAATTTTCACCCTGCCTTTGTCGCACGCGGTACCAGCCGCTGTTCTGGTCTTGAACAAACGGATGGCCCAAAGGTACTTATCGATGCGCAGCTTTTCTTTTTCCATTTCTTTCACAAAAATAACTATAAGATTTAAAGCAATGTTTCTAAATTGGACGGACAATTCGCCATATGAATAAAACAGCTCGACTTTTTTTACTCGTCCTTACCGTAATCAGCTTCTTGACTTGTGAATACCTCCGCGCACAATCCAAAATACAATGGACAGCCGATGGCGAGTCAATCTACAGCATGCGTAAAAATGCATTGGTCACAGAGTCTGTTGTCGACGGGACTGTTAAAACCATCTTGGAAGCATCGGTTTTGGACAACGCAGCTGTGTTCGAAAAAATGGATGATTTTGTGTGGGATCAGCAACATCAATTGTTGCTGGTCTTCAGCCATACTGAACGGGTGTGGCGGTATAATACGCGCGGTGATTACTGGCTATTCAATGCAGTCACAAAAAAATGGAAACAGTTGGGGAAAGGTCGACCTGCTCAATCATTGATGTTTGCAAAAATTTCACCGGACGGAAAAAAAGCGGCTTATGTTTCCCAATACAATAT
>JAFMES010000029.1 GCA_017856605.1 Chitinophagaceae bacterium | reverse complement strand
TCCAACGATTATTTCCCTCCAGAAGTTCCAGCGCTTCCTGCGTTTGCCCTTCAGAAAGCAATCTCCACAACCATCCGGGACAACAACCGCGATTATTGGACCGGTACCGTTTATACCACCAACCGCAGGGTCTGGGAGCACGATGAAGAGTTTAAAAGTTACCTGCAAAAAATCAGGGCTTACGCCATTGACATGGAAACAGCCACCATTTTTTCTGTAGGATTTTTTAATAAGGTCCCCACCGGAGCCCTACTCCTGGTAAGCGACCAACCCATGATTCCCGAAGGTGTGAAAACAGAAGAGAGCGATAAAAAAGTCACCGAACATTTTGTGGAAACTCATCTCAAACTCGGAATAGAATCGCTTAATCAGTTGATTAACAACGGTCTTACAGTAAGGCATCTTAAGTTTTAATACAATTTCGTTCATAACTGGTGCATAAGAGAACGGAAGTCATCTAGCCTTATCGCATATTTTCATTAATTTTGCGGCCTCACGCCAGAACAAATCTGATGCCGTAAGATCAGGTTTGAGAGATGGGTACCCCCTAGTGTTCGGGTATCAGGATTTGTTTCAGGCATAAACTTCTGCAGGCATGAAACTATCCCAATTTCGATTCGACTTTCCACTCAATCTGATTGCCCAAAATCCCACCAAGCAGCGTGAAGATGCGCGGTTAATGGTCGTACACAAGGATACAGGTCAAATCGAAAACAAGACCTTCAAAGACATCCTCAATTATTTTGAGGAAAAAGACGTTTTTGTGGTCAACAATACCAAGGTATTCCCCGCCCGCATGTATGGCAGAAAGGAAAAGACAGGTGCAAAAATTGAAGTCTTCCTTTTAAGAGAATTGAATAAGCAAAACCGTTTATGGGATGTGATTGTTGATCCCGCAAGAAAGATTCGCGTGGGCAACAAACTTTATTTTGGAGATGCCGATGAATTAGTGGCTGAAGTAATTGATAACACGACGTCCCGCGGAAGAACGATTCGCTTTTTATTTGATGGTCCCGAAGAGGATTTCAAGCAAGTACTGAACTCCATGGGAGAAACTCCCCTTCCAAAATACATCAAGCGAAAGCCAGATGAAACCGATCGTGAGCGTTATCAAACAGTTTATGCCAAGCACGAAGGCGCAGTGGCCGCTCCTACAGCGGGACTCCATTTTTCTGTTGAACTGATCAAGCGTCTTGAGATTCAGGGAATCCGCTTCGCAGAGGTTACGTTGCATACCGGATTAGGTACGTTCCGCACCATAGAAGTTGAGGATCTCAGCAAGCACAAGATGGAGGCAGAATACTTTAAAGTGGATGATCTAGCGTGTAAGGTAGTCAACAAAGCAAAGTCCGAAGGTCACCGTGTTTGCTCAGTAGGCACCACCACCCTTCGTGCATTGGAAAGTACGTTTACAGCAGAGCGGTTGTTGAAACCTGCGGAAGGATGGACCAACGTATTCATCCACCCTCCACACGAGTTTGCCATCTGTGATTCATTGATCACCAACTTCCATTTGCCAAAAACTTCCTTGTTGATCATGGCCTGTGCATTTGCAGGATATGAGTTGACGATGGAGGCCTATAAAAAAGCGATTAAAGACAAGTACCGCTTTTTCAGCTACGGCGATGCCATGTTGATTCTCTAATTATTCGTGTAATTGGATCTGCGAAATCAGTCCAAGCCAAAGATTCCTTTGTTGAGCGATTTCAGTGCTGCGTTTTTGTGTTCCGTTGGCACAAGAATGGAAATGTTATGAAGGCTGCCGCCATAGCTTACCATATTGACCTGCAGATCAGCAAGAGAAGTAAAGAGTTTTTGCAACAGTCCACCTTCATGCGTTAGGCGATTTCCAACTACAGCAATTATCGTTTGATTAGAGATGATTTCCAATTCCCCCAGGGGTGCTAGTTCTTTGGAAATTGCATCCAGGTGGGTGATGCTGTCGATGGTCACAGAAACTGCAACCTCTGAAGTTGTGATCATATCAATAGGCGTACGGTACTTTTCAAAAACTTCAAAAATCTTTCTCAAGAAACCGTAGGCCAATAACATGCGACTGCTCTTGATCTTTACCATGACAATACCATCTTTTGCAGCAACGGCCTTTACTCCGTCTGAATCGGCATGCTCGAGAATTACGGTTCCCTTTGCTTCAGGCTGCATGGTATTGAGCAACTTTACTGGAATCTTGAATTGCTGAGCAGGCCAGATGGAGGCAGGGTGAAGAATTTTAGCACCGAAATAGGCTAACTCAGCCGCTTCATCAAAACTCAAATGCTCAACGGGACGCGTTACAGCTACTACACGCGGATCGTTATTATGCATTCCATCAATGTCCGTCCATATCTCGCATACAGAGGCATTGATTGCAGCAGCAATCAACGATGCAGAATAATCGCTTCCTCCTCGTTTAAGATTATCGACCTCTCCTTTTGCGTTTCGGCAGATGTATCCTTGTGTGATGAACGTCTGCACTCCTTTGTGCTGCTCCAGAAGTTTATTCAACTTTAAGCGGATATCTGCCACTTGTGGTTCGTCATTAGCATCAATCGACATGAAATCGAGTGCCGGCAGGAGAACATGTGATTGACCCAATTCCTCCAAATAACATGAGAACATCTTGGTACTCATCAATTCTCCTTGTGCCAAGATGTCTTTGTTAAGGGCATCATTAAAAGAGATGCGCAAGATGATGCGCAAGAAATCAAAATGTTCCTGTATAATTCCTAGGGCTTTGGATCGAATACGATCGGACTTTAACAATTCAGCCAAAAACGTTTTATAATGCGCATGAAGATGATCAATTAACTCCTCTGCTTTGGTTTTGTTACCGCTTGACATTGCATCTCCAATAGCCACCAAGGCATTGGTTGTACCACTCAATGCACTCAACACTACAATGGTTGGTTCATTATCGCGAGAAATAAGGTCCCTTACCTGGAACATCCGTTCAGGCTTTCCGACAGAGGTGCCTCCAAACTTCATTACTTTCATGCGTATCGATTTGAATCGTGCGCGAAGTTAAACTTTGATGCCGAATTTTTCTGCAACTGCGTTCAAATCCTGCCAGACGGTATCCATTAAGGGTACTCCATCGTGCAAACGCTGAGCATGCATGATCCGTTCTGGGTCACCAGGAATTAGAACTGGCTGTTGAGGATCGATGGGTTGGGAAGAACGAAACCTCCGGATCCACTTATCCATATGGTGTTTGAATTCTTCTGCTGGGCGAAATGCATCGATGCGCATAGCCCCAAAGAAATGACCGATACCTTGTCCCGGTTGATTTTCTGGCATCGGTACATACGCCGGAAAGGGAGGCACCCAGGGACCATAATTAGCACCGCTCAGTACTGCTGAAAAAATATCAACGATGGAGCCCAATGCATATCCTTTGTGACTGCCATGTTCCTTGTCACTGCCAAGTGGCAACAAGGCACCGCCGGTTTTCAGTGCATGAGCATTGGTAGTGGGCGTGCCGTCAGCATCTTGAATCCAACCCAATGGAGCGTCTGAATTTTTTCGTTGCAGGATCTCTAGCTTACCATTCGCTGCAGTCGTTGTAGCCATATCACCAACAAATGCCGGCTCCTCTCCTCCCGGGATCGCTACGCATATTGGATTGGTGCCTAGGAGTCGCTCTGCAGAAAACGTAGGCGCCACCAGTGCACTTGCATTAGTCATAACAATACCAATCATATCATGAGATAGTGCCTTCATCGCATGATAGGCCGCAATGCCAAAATGGTTGCTATTCTTTACACTCACCCAACCGGTTCCTACTTGTTTAGCTTTTTCTATTGCAATGTCCATTGCCTGAGGTGCCACCACCAATCCCAGTCCACTGCCCCCATCCACAACCGCAGTGGAAGGAGTTTCATGAACGATGGAAATATGGGGTTGGGCGTTCACGCGACCCACCTCCCAGAGTCGCACATACCCCGATAAACGAGCTACCCCATGCGAATCAATGCCCCGCAGATCAGCAGATACCAAAACATCAGCAGCAAGCTGAGCTTGGTGTGGTGGGCATCCCATGGCCAAAAAAACGGATTTCACCAACTGGATCAGGGTTTGGGATTGTACGATTGTTTCCATGTCACAAAAGTATCCGGAAAACGTGGAAAACTCACTGCCAACTGCGGTGTTTTTACCCTTCATTTGGCCTTACTTTGAAGGATATTGTATCTGAAAAAAAACGCGTATGATCAAATTACAAGTGATTGGACATCTTGGCAAGGATTGCACCACCAATGTTGTCAATGGAAAAAACGTGATCAACTTCAGTGTTGCTCACAGCGAGCGGTATAAAGATGCCTCTGGTACACAGAAAGAAAAAACAACTTGGGTAGAATGTGCGTACTGGACGGATCGAACTGCAATTGCACCTTATTTGAAAAAGGGACAATTGGTATATGTAGAAGGATCCCCTGAAGCAAGAGCATATGCCAAAAATGATGGAAATCCGGGAAGTTCACTAACGGTGAGGGTCAACAGCATTCAGCTGTTGGGTGGCGCTAAAGGAGAATCTGCTGGTGATGGAAGTGCGGAGCAGATGAGTGGGACTGGTTCTGGAGAAAGCGACGACCTCCCATTCTGAGTGTAACGGATGGTTTCAAGGCCTGATTGATGCAATGAGTTGTTGCAAGTCAATCAGGCCTTTTTTATGTTCAATGCGATTGGCCATGATGGGGTTGACTCGTTGCATATCGACAATGCTTCGATCGACTAACTGTTCAATCTTACGAATACCTTCTTCATGAAAACCCGCTTGAATAACTGCATTCTCCGCGCCAGATTGAAGGTCCTCTCGGATATCTGCTAAATCATCCATTAATAAAAAATGGGTGATGAGTGCATACCAAGATGCAATGGCTTCGTCTTCATTAAGCGTATCGCCTTCCACGCAGGCCAATGAGAACAGATAGGTATCCGCCCGATTCAAAGAAGGAAATTCTCTACCCAGTCGGCCTCCCTCCAATGCCAATGGCTTGGCCTGCAACAGGTATTCTCCCAACTCATCGAATAAATCAGAGCGCTGAACAAAAGGAACAGTAAGCTTGATGCACTCTTGAACATGGGCGCTCCAATCGATCAATTCGTGTTCTAATCGTGCTGCACTATGAAGAATTTTTTCTTGAAGACCTACGAGTTCTTCGCTAAACAATTGTTGTTTGTTTGCTCCTGTCCGAAATAAGAGATCTGAAAAAATGGGCATGAACACATACCCCGAAGCACCTGGAATATAAATGGTTCGATCTTTCCAATAGAGGTTATCGGCAGGAAGTCTTCGATCTACATAAAAGGCACCTATCTCGAGGTCCACTCCATAAGAAAGTTTAAGATCGTGTTTGGTCAGAAACATATCAGCGGTTAGCATTTTTGGGAACACGCCGCAAGAAAACTTCATTTCGACCACGATTGGCTCTTTCATTTGCTGAGTCCAGAATCACCTGGAAGCGTTCAGGTTGATTTTTATAAATTGTAAGATTTTCAGCAAATGCTTTTGAATCGATGCCGTGTACGTTGAAGACAATGTCCATTTCTTTTTTGAGTAGGGTATCCCTGTTTTGTGAAGAGTCCTTTGACAAATAAGCCTCTACGTAACTCTCTGCAATGGCAATATCGTATAATACATCTGCCATTTTACTCATCCCAATTGTAGGAGAAGTCGTTGTTTTATCGCCTGAACATCCTACCAAGACCATCAGGAGAATTGTCATTCCCAATTGCATACTTCTCATTTCAATTCCTGTCGGTATTTTGAAGCGTTCGTAATATCCAGCCTGCTGCATAAATCTATCACTCGAGCTTTTTCCTGCCCGTTTCCCTTTTTGAAAACCCGAATGATTTCGTCGGATTTTCCTTGAAAGAAGAAAGGCATAATCATGAGGTTGGGTGTTTCTGCATTGAGATTACCCAACATGACCAATGCGTTGAGCAGCTGTTCCCTAGCCAGGTTCTCATCTTCAATCATCTTATCCATACCCTGACGATAATAGGCGTAAACCGCATCGTGCAGTAAACCATAACGGGCGTTCTGAAGATTTTCCGACAACCAATAGCGATTGCGTTGACCATCAAAAGGTTTCCAACCCGTAATCGATCTCCCATCCGGAGCAGCACTTACAATTTGACTTGCTTTTTGAAAATAAGCGTCCCCTCCTCGAGGCGAGAACGAATCGTAATCCAATCCCAATATCACATTGACATAAAAGGCTATAAGTGCAGGCAGATTACCCGTCAGTGGTTCAGCCCCCGATACCCGGTTCTCGTTGAATTCGATGGGCTGAAATTCAGCATAACGAAATACGATATCGTTATCGATGTAATTAATGAGTGGAGAGAGATAAGATGAATTGTAAATGGGTCTGCCGGCCTGTACCGTGAGTGTACCCCGATATACATTGGGTTCCACAACGGTTTGCAAGTTGATCAGAAAACTGCATTCAATTTTTTCGTTTAATTCAAAAGCATCAGCCGACCATTTCCGCTTGTTGATGAAATTGATCAACGAGGTTTGTAGTGTTTGAAATATTTTCTTGTCGACTGAACTGCTGATCTGTGCAGAGACGATGGTGACCTTTGCATTGATCTCCTGAGCTATGGAGGTAGTGGCAAAAAAGAATAGGCTTAGAATAAACCCAATGGACTTCGACTGGATATTTTCAATCTTCTGCTTCACGTCCTCTAAATTAATCAATATTAGAAAGCTGAAACGAGCAATATAAAAAAGGCGATGGATGTCCATCGCCTTTTTCAAAAATATAGGTTTGTATTAACGGAAGAGGTCCTCTTCGTTTTTTCTGAAATATACTTTATCATCCATGAACTCCTGAGTAGCAAGAAGTGCCGGATTGGGCATGCGCTCGTACGCTTTTGATATTTCAATTTGCTCCTTGTTCTCATGGATTTCTTCCAAGCTATCGGTATGGCTTGCGAATTCTTCCAGTTTATTGTGTAATTCTTCTTTGAGGGCAATATTGATTTGTCCTGCGCGCTTGGCGATTATGGAAATGGATTCGTAGACATTTCCAGTCTTCAGCTTGATTTCGTTCAGGTCCTTGGTCTCGGCTACACTGGTAAGGCTATTTCCCATCTGTCTGCGTAGTCTGCTCATTGGTTTGTGGTTTTTTAAAATTCTGCGACAAAGTTAAGTAACGTTCGGCTTCCTTGAGCAATTTACTTTCCGGAAAACGATCCTGAAAATCCTCTACTTCTGCGATTACCTTGGCAAAGCGCTCCTCCTGCTTGTCCAGCACACTCATCTGGGCATATCGGTAGTAGGCCTTGATTGCCATGAGTTTATACTCATCCCCCTTGGGCGAATCGGGGTAATTATTGATCAGGGTGGTATAGCTCAATGCGGCTGCCCGAAATTGCCCTACATTATAATAGAGCTGAGCCGATAAAAATTCTTTGGCCTCTAGTTTGAGCTGGCATTTTAAAATAATCTCCTCAGCCTCTTTTTTTCTGGGGGATTCAGGGTGCGTATTAGCGAAAATCTGGAACATTCCAATCGCTTTTAGGGTATTGGATTGTTCCAATTCAGGTTTGGGAGATTGTCGGTAATAGCAATACGCTTGCATGAACTCCACTTCTTCTGCACGGGGACTGTTCGCAAAAATTTCCAGGTATCCTCTATAAAGGTTTTCCGCAGTTGCGAAATCACGTAAATTATAGTGGGTGTACGCGTAACGGTAGTAGAGGTCCTCATGTTGAGCCGTTCCTTTGAACACCGGGAAAAGCTCTTCAAATAATACCTGCGCCTTTCTGTAATCCTTTTTATCGTAATAGGTATTTGCCATTTTGAGTTTGTACTCATAGTCATTGCTCTTGAGCACCTTTCCAAATTTGGAACAGGAACTCAAAACAATACCGATTGCAATAAGAAGAAGAATGGAACGCATAAGCGAGAACTTCTTGGGTGCACAAAACTAACGGTTTTCAATCATCGAAGGGGTTAAATACATCATAAAAAAGCCCTCCATTTGGAGGGCTTTATAGTATAAGATGCAATCCCTTAGTTCTTAGAACGAAGATTGGGGTGAGGAGCAGGAACCGTATTGGGTCCTTCAAAATTCTCACCAGTAGCGCTGAGGTCTACCACATTCATATCGCCATCGGCTTGGCCATAGCGGTTGATGAGGCGGTCAGCAGCAATTCCCTGCTTTTCTACCAGATAAGTGATGATCGCATTAACACGATCCCAGCTCATCTGCTGGCTAACTTTAGAAGATTCAGCATATCCAGTAATGAATACTTTACACGCTGGGTTGTTCTTCAAGCGATCAGAAAGTGCAGCCAAAAGTGATTCTGCAGAAGCTGAAAGCTTAGCAGATCCTTTGGTGAAGCTAATGCTAGGTATTCCACCCATGTTGCAAGATGGTGGCGGAGGAACAACCTTGCAGCAAGGAGGTTCTGGGCATTTGCCGATACCATTCGCATCAACAGGCTGGCACTCAGTAGGAGTGATCAATTGTTTGTCTTTGTAATCAGGAACGCCGTCACCATCTGTATCGCGGGCAACGCCGTGAGAATCAACAGGTGCTCCTGAAGGAGTATTGGGTTGACGATCAAATTGATCGGCTACACCGTCGCCGTCCGCATCATCCAAAACGGGTTTTGGAAGCTTCATGCGCTTAGGTGAATTCAACTCACTGTATACAAACTCAAGTGGATTTTTCCAATAAAGAGGCTCAACAGCTTTTGTTTTCTTTTGAGCAGTCGCATCAGATCCCATCACCAAGAAAATGGCTACCAGCAGGATCGAAAATAATTTATTCAACTTCATGGTCATTAGGTTTATTCGAGGTGATTAGAAGATGTTCACATTCAAACCAACAGAAAAGAAGTTATAAGAATCATTCTGTGGAGTAAATGTAGGATTGTTGATAGGATATGGGCTCCAGCGCTGGCCATCCAGCAAATCGTCGTTTACGAATGTAAAGCGATCTTCGATGGCAAGGTTGAGGCGCTTAGAAAGCTTGAATGCTGCTCCCAAACCAACTGAGCCACTCACGCGTGCACTTCTACCCAGGAACTGAGCATCACCACTTGCAACTTGGTCTGCAGGGGTTTCGTACGTTCCGTCTAATAACGCCTTAAGCGCTGTTAGCGTTTCGTTCCTTCTGGAATATACGCTACCGGTAACAGAACCGAAATTGTATTTAGCACCTCCCGCATTGAGTGCGTCGATGTTACACTCATACATGGTCAATCCGAAGCCAACCAATGCATACATGGAGAACTTTGGATCAGCGCGGTTGAAATTGATGTTGGTGAAATTGAATAACATCTGCAATCCAATGTCAGACATTTTGGTCTTGTAGTTGTAAAAGACCTTTTCGTTTGCATTGAAATTGTATCCCTTGCTTGTCCAAGCAGTATTGTAACGATAGTTATAGTTTTCCTTCCAGGTCAACCCCTTCGCAGTACCGGTCATGATTTCACCGCGAATGGATACAAGATAACCCAAGGCTTTGCGTGCATGGATACCCACGCCGAAATTCATGAGTTGTCCTTGAACGTCACCACTGATGGTTGGAGTACCTACTTTGATACCCAATTCCCATTGGCTTCTGGGTTTTGCAGGGAAAATGTACTGGTTGTTGACAAATTCGTTATGCTGCGCCAGACGAGAAGGTGGAATCAACGAGGAATCCTTCCATTCAGCGATCTGAGCTTGGGCGGCCATCACCAGGGTCAGAAAACCCAGGATCAATGAATACTTTTTGCTTGCCATACGTATGTTTGTTAGTTAAAGATTTTACACAGGACTTGTCCAGTGGGACAAATATAGTTACAAAGTTTTAATATTCAAACAAATAAGCGACTTATTTATGTGGATAAATCATGAAATCAAAAATCGCAAATGATTGATTTTCAGGGATAAATATTTCATCATTTTAGAGGTTTTTCACGGGTTTGGACAAATTTTTATGCGTAAGTTCGCGGTTTGTAGATGCAGTTGGCCCAACAAATACTTCAATCCGAACTTATAGAGTTTGAGTCCCATTTCCGGGAAACGGTCAAAAGTCAGGTCCCCCTACTCGATCGTATACTCCGTTACGTTGTCAAGACCAAAGGCAAGCAACTCCGTCCCACATTTGTACTCCTATCCGCTAAACTCTGTGGCGGAATTCAGCCCAGCACCTTCCGCGCAGCATCGCTGGTAGAATTATTACACACCGCAACACTGGTGCACGATGATGTAGTGGATGAATCGACTGAACGCAGGGGATTTTTCTCGGTGTATGCACTTTGGAAAAACAAGGCCTCGGTACTGGTAGGCGACTACCTACTGGCAAAAGGACTATCCCTCTCCATGGAACACAACGACATCGCCATTTTACAGATCTTGTCCGATGCTGTAAAAAAAATGAGCGAAGGGGAATTGCTTCAGCTTGAGAAATCACGACTCTTGAATATTTCCGAAGAGGATTACTTTACCATCATCACCAATAAAACGGCATCCTTACTGGCTTCAGCTTGTGCCGCTGGAGCCTACACTGCGTCTTCCGATAATGAAAAGCGCGAACTCATGCGACGCTTTGGAGAATACACGGGGATTGCATTTCAAATAAAAGACGATCTGTTTGACTATGGAACAGATGATGTAGGAAAGCCAACCGGAAATGATATCCGAGAAAAAAAACTGACCCTGCCGCTGATTTATACGCTCAAAAACGTAGATGCTTCACAGCGCCGCAAACTCATTTACATCATCCGCAACCGCAATCAGGAATCAAGTGGGATTCGTGAAATTATTGCAGCAGTGAAGAATGCAGGCGGAATTCAATATGCCACCTCCATTATGGAGTCTCATGTCTCCAAAGCGCTGGAAATTTTGCATTCATTTCCCCCCTCGCAAGAACGGGATGCTATGGAAGAGTTGGTTCGATTCACCACAGAAAGGAAGAAGTAAAATGGCGATTGCTGAAAAAAAATGGAAGATTCTTCCTGTGCTTCGCGAAACTTCCGAGGCGCTGCAACAGCAACTCTCCATCCATCCTATTCTATGTCAATTGCTGGTTTCCCGTGGAATCGATTCCTATGAAAAAGCAAAGCATTATTTCCGCCCTTCCCTAGAACGACTGCACGATCCATTTTTGATGAAAGACATGGGAAAAGCAGTCAGTCGCGTTCTTCAGGCGATTGAAAAAAAAGAACGCATTCTTATTTATGGCGACTACGATGTGGATGGCACTTCTTCTGTTGCATTGATGTATGATTTTCTTTGTTCAATTTATGATCGCTCCCAAATCGACTATTATATTCCCAATCGATACAAAGAAGGTTATGGCCTTTCAAAAAAAGGAATTGAATACGCTGTTGAACATCAGATTGATCTGCTCATCACGCTGGATTGTGGAATCAAATCAGTCGACCTCATTCAATCAGCAAGTGAATCCGGAATTGAAACCATCGTATGCGATCACCACCTGCCGGGTGCTGAATTACCGGCTGCTGTGGCTATTTTAAATGCAAAACAACCGGACTGTCCCTATCCATTCAAAGAGTTGTGCGCCTGCGGAGTTGCATTCAAATTTGTACAAGCGCTTGTTAGTCGATTAGCACTGACCGATGATCGTCACCTCAATTACCTACAGTTGGTTGCCACGGCTACCGCTGCGGATATTGTTCCCATCATTGGAGAGAACCGATTGCTTGCGCAGTTGGGAATCATCAGTGTAAATGTAGAGCCTTCGGTGGGCATCAAAGCCTTGATCGAAGAAAGTCAAATCAAAATGCCTTTGAGCTTGTCAGGCATGTCATTCATGATAGGACCACGCATCAATGCGGCTGGAAGAATGGACGATGCAAAAAAAGCAGTCGCATTGTTCATCGAAAAAGATCCGCAAAAAGCCCGTGCGCTCGCCTCGCAACTGCAGACCGATAATACTTCACGGAAAGAGGCAGATGCTCAAATAACGGAAGAGGCCATCGCACACCTGGAAGCGGACATGCATTTGTCCGAACGAAAAAGCCTAGTGGTGTACAACGAACATTGGCACAAGGGGGTGATTGGAATAGTGGCGAGTCGACTGGTTGAGCGTTATTACCGACCAACCATTGTGCTCACTAAAAGTGGAGATCTGTTGGCGGGAAGTGCGCGGAGCATACCTGGATTCAATATTCATGAAGGATTAGAACATTGCAGTGAGTTACTGGTGGGCTTCGGTGGTCATTATTTTGCTGCTGGGATGACCCTGCTACCAGAGAAGTTGGAATCATTTCAAAAACAATTTGAAGAAGCAGCTGCACGTTCGCTTTCTGCGGAGCAGTTGATTCCAGAAATCACCATTGATGCCGAAGTGCAATTACCTGATCTTGTATCCTCCTTTTATCGCATCCTGGAGCAAATGGAGCCATTCGGTCCCGAAAATCTCCGTCCTATTTTCTGCGTTCGCCGTGTAAAAAATTGCGAAACACGCATTGTAAAAGAAGAGCATGTACGTTTTGACATTGAACAGCGTGGCACTCGGATGAATGGCATCGCATTTGGACAAGCCAAAAAGTTTTTAGCATTGGGAAACGCCCAGCATTATGATCTTGTTTTCACGCTGGATGAGAATACATTTCGAGACCAGACAAGTCTTCAGTTAAAAGTCATTGACTTCAGAGCAGCATCATGAATTTGACGAAGTTGGCTTCATCAAATCAATACTCCGCTGGATGAACGTCGTAAGTTGTTCCCCTTTCAACATGCCTTGTGAAAGCAAGGCCAGATCTGCTAAATTCTTTACTTGTTTTTCCTGCTGATCCTTATCCTTCATGCTTAAAATGGAACTGTAGAGTCCATTGTTGCCATTGACCGTGAGCGTTACTTCATCAGGCATGTTGGCGTAGAAGCTTCCCATGGGACCACTCATAGAGGCCATGTCTTTCATGCGCCGCATGAATTCTGGACGCGTTGCCACCACTGGAGGAGCATCCGGACTCAACCCTTTCACTTCCACGGTAATAGTAGCATTGGGCATTTTGATATCGAACAACTCTTTAAGTTTTTCGGTTTCTTTTTTAGAAAGCACCGTCTTACTTTCCTCCTGTTTATCAATCAGGTTATTGGTGATGTCGGCATCCACGCGAGTGAATTGAACATTTTCCCATTTGGATTCAATTTGACCAATGAACGATGCATCAACCAACGTATCCATTTTAACCACTTTGTATCCTTTGGCTTCTGCTGCTTTGATGTATGCATCTTGCTGAATGGTATCAGTTGCATAGAGTATGACCAACTTACCATCTTTATTTTTTTGAAGTGCCTCAGCTGCAGCTCGGTATTCTTCCAGCGTATAAAAAACGCCAGAACCCGCATCCTGCATGATATGGAACTTGTCTGCTTTTTCTCTGAATTTTTCATCTGTGATCATTCCATACTTCACAAAGAGTCCCAAACTCTCCCATTTTTCTTCAAAATCCTTTCGTTCGTTGCGGAAAATTTCATCGAGCTTATCGGCCACTTTTTTGGTGATGTGGTTGTTGATCTTTTTCACATTGGGATCCCCTTGCAAGTAACTCCGACTCACATTCAGCGGGATATCTGGGGAATCAATTACTCCTTGTAGCAGCATCAGAAATTCAGGGACAATATCTTTTACCTCATCGGTAACAAAGACCTGATTGGAATAAAGCTGAATCTTGTCTTTTTGAATTTCATACGACTGTTTGATTTTTGGGAAATACAGAATACCTGTCAAATTAAAGGGATAGTCGACATTCAAATGAATCCAAAACAAAGGTGTTTCATTGAATGGATATAATGTTTTGTAGAACTCTTCGTAATCCTTTTTTTCCAGCTCGGCAGGCTTTTTAACCCATGCAGGCTGAGTGGTATTGATTTGTTTGTCCTCAAAGAATATAGGAACCGGCAAGAACTTGCAGAACTTTTCCAGAATGGTTTTGATGCGATAGGCATCCAGGAACTCTTCTGATTCAGAATTAACATGCAAAACGATGGATGTGCCTCGTTCCTGTTTCTCTGCAGACTGGAGGGTGAACTCGGGACTTCCATCGCACTCCCATGTAACAGCGGTGCTATTTTCTTTGTACGACAGCGTAGTGAGCGTAACTTTTTCACTCACCATGAATGCACTGTAAAAACCGAGACCAAAATGACCGATGATATTCGCTTCATTTTGACCCTTGTATTTTTCTAAAAACTCTTCTGCGCTGGAGAATGCAACTTGGTTGATGTATTTATCCACCTCCTCTTCTGTCATTCCAATTCCGCGATCTGAGATGGTGATGGTCTTGGCTTCTTTGTCGACTGCCACATCAATGCGCAATTCACCCAGTTCCCCTTTGGCTTCACCTGAACTGGAATAGGTTTTCAGCTTTTGTGTCGCATCAACAGCATTGGCAATCAGCTCCCTCAGGAAGATGTCGTGTTCACTGTAAAGGAACTTTTTGATGATTGGAAAGATGTTCTCAGTTTGGACTCGGATGTTTCCCTTTTGCATAACCTCGTTTTGCTGCCCCAGGGTCAAAATCGGTGCCAAATTGGATTGGTGACAGGTTGGCACTCATTTAGGGTAAAAAAAGCCGAAAAAATGGACAAAATTGAAGGAAATACTGGGCAGAATTGCCAGAAAAACACTACTTTTGCACCCCACTATTGATTAAAATACAGGGATATGCAAAATTATGAATTGATGGTGATTTTTACCCCTGTTCTGAGTGAAGACGAATTCAAGTCAGCTCAGAAGAAGTACATGGATCTCATCGCTGCCAGCGGTGGATCAGTTGTACACAGCAACCCCTGGGGGTTGAAATCACTGGCCTACCCCATCCAGAAGAAAACCACAGGTATCTACTGGGTAATGGAATACGTAGCGCCATCCGACATGAATGAGAAGCTGAAGATTCAGCTCCTGCGTGACGAGCAGGTTCTCCGTCACATTGTTATCAAGCTCGATAAATACGCCGTCGAGTATAACAAAAAGAAGAGAAGTGGTGTACCAACAGGAAACGAAAAAGCAGTGGAGGGCTAAATCATGGCAAAAGCAAATGAAATTAAGTACCTAACGGCGATCAAGACTGAGAAACCAAGGAAGAAATTCTGTCGTTTCAAGAAGTATGGTATTCGTTACATTGACTACAAAGACGCTGAGTTTTTGAAAAAGTTCCTGAACGAGCAAGGTAAAATGTTGCCTCGCCGTATTACTGGTAACTCACTTAAGTATCAGCGTAAGGTATCAGAAGCAATTAAGCGTGCACGTCAAATGGCATTGTTACCATACGTGACCGATTTATTGAAGTAGAACCTTCCCTAATCACCTATTGGTGTGACAGTCCCATGTGGATTGGAAATTGGTAAAACTTTAAATTAAAAAAAATGCAAGTAATATTAATTCAAGACGTAAACAATCTAGGCGGCGCTAATGAAGTAGTGAACGTAAAGAATGGTTACGCACGCAACTACCTAATTCCTCAGAAGTTTGCAGTTGAGGCTTCTTCTTCAAACCTCAAACAATTGGAAGAGCGTTTAAAGCAAATCAAGA
>JAFMES010000202.1 GCA_017856605.1 Chitinophagaceae bacterium | reverse complement strand
CAGGAGTTCTGGCTGATGAACTGGACGGGTGCGCCTTACGCGATGAACCGCGCATCATACAAAGCGGTCATTGACAAGACGTTTATCCCGGTCGTAGGCACTATTCAGCCCGGTCTGCTTGAGGATATCGGAAAGGGTGGGAGAGCGCTGTCAGGATTCATTGAGAGGATTCTTTTTTGCTACCCGGACAGTGTGCCTGTAGAGCCGTTCAAGCGCCGCCGCGACCGGAGCCTCGATGTGTACAGTCAGATCATGGCCCGTTATACTCCACTCGTCACCAGTATTATGGACTGGTCGCGCCTTCCAGGCGGCAATGATGAGGATGAGGTAGATCAGTCGTATTTGTGTGTGCTCGAAGAAGCTGCGGAGGATCGCCTCATCGAGTACATGAATGACCTGAAGAAACGCATGGATGCCATTGACAACGAGTATGTGCGCAACATCTTTTCCAAGATGCAAAACTATTGCACTCGATTCACCATGCTGTTGTACCTGATGCACGAAGCCAGCGGCGAAATAACACACCGCAGCAAAAATGGGGGAGAGGTGCGCATCAACATGGAAATCGTGCTGAAAGCTATTACGATCACCGAGTATTTTCTCGGCCACTCGCTGAAAGCTCAGAGCGCGATCAATGCCGCCACGCCACTGGATCGCCTGCCAAAGAACATACGGAAATGGTATGCAGATTTGCCGACGGGTACTGCACTCACCACACTGGATATTGAGCGCGCAGCCATGCGTCACGGACTCAGCCGAAGCCAGATGTTTATTTACCTCGGTGAGGCAGACCCAAAGAAGCGCATTTTTCTGCGGGAAAAGCATGGAATTTATACCAAACTGTACCACCGATGAAATTTGAAATTGAACCCAAGCTGCTTGATACACTCATTGTTTGCATGATTGCAATGTTGATCGCTCCCCTTTGCGCAAGCATTGTAATCTGTGCTGTTGCCTTTTACAGGCTGTTCAAGTACGTTTTCACTGAAAAATAAATTCACTTCACAACAAAACTCGAATACAATGAAAGATCTGAAAAATGAAACAGAATCATTTGCCGTAAAATTCCTGAAGTCAATATATGTGCTTCAGGAAAAAACTTATAAAACTCCTTTAAATAGGCCGGTTAAACTTAAGAGAATGAATCCATTTAATCCGATGTCATATATTATCTGGCCTATAATGGTTGTATTGTTCATATTAAGAGAAATATCCATAGATATTATCACCATTATTGTTGAGCTTCAAAATCCATTTAAATGGGATTAAACAGGGATGAAGATAGTAATTGAATCACTGGCCCATAAAACCAATGAAGCAAATGAAATCACAATTGAGCAGTACCAGAAAAGAAGGGTACAACGCAGACGACGTGTAGCCAAACGAAAATTGAGAGACGTGCCATTATTTGCAGTCGAGGAAATGCAGTCTGAATTCCCGGGATATACATACGATCAATTTGTTTCTGATGTAACCAGGAAGAAGGTAAAACAAAAATCATTCAGGAGACAGCGAGAAATGGGTTTCAACTGGATTGATATACAAAGGGAAATTCCTGACTTCGTGATGAAGTGCAAAGTAAGAACGAAAACAAAGGCACTATTGAGGGGAAGGTTAAGTGATGGCAGAGAATTTACAATGATTATCAGAGCTGTATGGCATGGAGATTATGGAGAATCCAGATTAAGAACCAATGAGCTGATCAATATGTGGAAACGTAACAGCCTCATTGAATTTGCAAAACACCCGTCAACTCTTCTTTATAAAAGCAACAACGAACTTTTTTAATTCACTTCACAACAAAAATCGAATACAATGCCACTAAAATACAGAATTGCCAAAGTATATCGTGCAAATGATAATTACGCATTTGCAGATAAAAGCTGCCTGGTTGATGAAAAACTGTTTTTATCAATATTGCAATCAAAAATCAAGAATATTACTCAACATAAACCTGAGGAATATGATCGGGTTTTAAATGAAAGTTATAATACTATATATATGGAAAATAACTCTTTGACTATTGAGGATATCTGTTTCACCGTTAAACGAAAATAACAATGAAAGCATATAAACAATCACCCTGCTCCATCCAAGTTTCTCAATCCGGAATGCCTGACTGGCTGAAAGATGCCTTTTCCGAAATCGACGACCAGATCAATAAAACATCGGCAATGATTGACGACAAGATGTCGGCCAAACAAATGCTGATTGCACTGGAACGTATTAATGGCCTTCAACTGGCGAAGAAAATCGTCTTTCAAAATTTCGATCTCACCCAATAATTTCAACGAAAAAAACATCAACATGAACTTGATTAAAAGTGAATCTTTGACAACGAATGAATTGAAATCAATTTACAAAATGAGACTCAATTCTGTTCAAAAAGCAATTAAAGATCTTAAGGAAGAGATTGAACTGCTGGAGCCTGAATCCTCTGACGTATTACATCCTGCGTATTATTTGAATATTGCTTTCAAAAAAGGGCTGGAAGAACTTGATAAACTTGAACAAGCACATAAAGAGGTAATCAATGTCTGATATATCTGTTTCACTTAGCCCACCAGCCACACACTGGATTATTATTATCTCTCGTCAATATTACGTTGGATATTATAATACAGATGGCAAGTTCATTCGGATCCGGACCTTTGACGAATGGCATGAAGCTATGAGCTTTTATTCCTCTGTAGCTCCCAACAAAAGCAAAACAACTTACCATCGAATTGATATATTCACTTTTGAATGTGGATATTTCAATTTTGTTGAAAAGAAGTGGAATCCAGTTCACATTACAAGCACCGAAGAAGAAGCAATATCATTCTGTCACCAGGCTAATCTGAAGACTTACTCCGCAGCATAATCACAGCCAATGAAGCAGCATTTCTGAGCGACTGAAACAGTCGCTCTTTTTTTGTGCCGGCTCATAAAATCTTTGAAAGTTCGGACTTTCAAGACTTTTAAGACTAAGATATATAATTAATTGATTTATAATTATTTATACTACCTTCAAAGTCCGGTCAAAGTCCGGAAAATTTTATTTAGAATTTGTCCAGTTTATTAGTCCGGTGAAAGTCCGGACAAATACAGGACTTTAAAACATTGATTGTCATTCACTTACAAGCAAAATATCGAAAGTCTTGAAAGTCCGGACTTTTTCCTAATATACGTGAAACGATGAACGTCGAAGAACAACTGAAATCATACTTTCAGGGCCGCGAATTGCCCGAAATTCTGCAAGTATCCGGGGCCATGCTGATCACGGATGTATCGCTGTTCGTGAGCTTGCATCTGGAGCGCATGGAATATGGCTGCCCGATGCTCCAGCGCCTGGCGATCAGCAACCTCACAGCGCTGCGTAACCGGTTAAGTCCTTCAGAACAATCCGGTGCAGCTGCATCTTCGCAGCATGAAAGTTATACTGAACCGAACAGTCATGACAGACAAGTACACGCAGGGCATCCTGCTGGTGCATGACGACTGGGGCGTGCTGAAATACCAGTGCTATACGCTCGAACTGCCGTGGAAAAACAACACGCGCCGCGAAAGCTGCATACCTGACGGACGGTACTTGCTTCACCATCGAAGCAATGAAAAGTTTGGGGCTCACCTCACCGTAACTCCAGTGCCCAATCGAGATGGCATACTGATTCATCCGGGCAACTATACCAGCCAGATACTTGGCTGTATCCTGCCTGGTACC
>JAFMES010000201.1 GCA_017856605.1 Chitinophagaceae bacterium | reverse complement strand
AGTAGGAATCGTAACAGCATTGCATCATGTTCCGCACGGAGAAGTGTGGACCTATGAAGAAATCATGGAACGAAAGAACCTCATCGAGGCATCGGGACTGACCTGGGATGTTGTAGAAAGTGTTACCATCCATGAAGAGATCAAAACAAGGACTGGCGACTGTGAAGGATGGATTGAAAAATACAAAGAGTCGCTTCGTAACCTGGCAAAAGCAGGACTGCGGATCATCACGTACAATTTCATGCCGGTCAATGATTGGACCCGAACCAGTCTCGATTATGAAATGCCCGACGGTTCAAAAGCCCTTTATTTCAATTGGGTAGACCTGGCCGTATTTGATATCCATGTTCTCAAACGGACCAATGCTGCTGCAACCTATCCCCCACAGGTTGTTGAATCTGCAGCAAAACGTTTTGCCTCTTACAGTCAAGCAGAACTCGATCAGCTTGCTGGCACGGTGATGTTTGGAATACCGGGCGAAAAAAAGATCACCGTTGAAAGCATGCGCGAAAAACTCAAGCGCTACGATCACATCAATGCCGATGTACTGAGAAACAATCTTGTTCACTTCTTAAAGAGCATAACGCCTTTGTGTGATGAATTGGGACTCCAACTGGCTATTCATCCGGATGATCCACCATATGATATTTTGGGACTCCCCCGCATCGTGAAGAACATCGATGACATTCGCTTCATCCTCAATTCAGTCCCCAATAAAAGCAATGGAGTCTGCTTCTGTACAGGTTCGTTTGGAGCGCGACCCGACAATGATCTTCCGGCAATGGCCAAAGAGATCGGTACACGCATTCACTTTGCACACCTGAGGAACACCAAGCGAGACGCAGAAGGAAACTTCTTTGAAGACGACCACCTTGCCGGAGATACAGATATGTATGCCGTATTGAAAGAGTTGCTGACGATACAGCAAACCCTCCCCGAGTCCATTCCTTTCCGTCCCGATCACGGTCACCAAATGATCGACGACCTGAAAAAAGTCACCAACCCCGGATATTCCTGCATTGGAAGGCTCCGCGGATTGGCAGAATTGCGCGGATTACAGATGGGAATACTTCGAAGTTCATAACAACAACTAAAAACGATAACCAAAACAACCATGGACTACTCACAACTCTTTTCACTCAAAGGAAAAACGATTATTGTCACCGGAGGTACCGGTGTATTGGGAAAAGCATTTGTCGAGGGCATCGTCTCCTTCGGCGGTGAAGCAGTGATTGTTGGCAGAAACGAAACTCTGGGTCAACAACGCGCAAAGGAAATCAACGATGCTGGAGGCAAAGCGCTGTTTGTAAAAGGAAATGTCCTTGACGAAAAAGAAATGGAATCCGTCCGTGATACCACCCTGGCTCACTTTGGGAAAATCGATGGACTGGTCAATGGTGCTGGTGGTAATATGCCTCAAGGTGTCATTCCACCAGAGCAGGATATTTTTAGCATGAGTGTAGAGGGATTACAGCAAGTACTTGATTTAAATCTGATGGGCACCATCATCCCCACCAAAGTGATTGGCGCGGCGATGGCCAAGCAAAATGGAGGTCCCATTGTAAACATCTCATCCGTCAGCTCAAAACAAATGATCACCAAAGTGTTGGGTTACAGCTTGGGTAAAGCGGGAGTGGATTGCTTCACCAAATGGATGGCGGTGGAAGTCGCCAAACGCCACGGCGAAAAGATTCGCGTGAATTCCATCATGCCGGGCTTCTTTTTAACTGAGCAGAATAGAACCTTATTAACAAACCCCGATGGCACCTATACCGAACGAGGAAATCTTGTCATTAAGAAAACTCCCATGAAGCGCATGGGTAAACCGGAAGAATTGATTGGAGCGCTGATTTATTTACTCAGCGACGCTTCTCAATTTGTGAATGGTTCTGATGTATGGGTTGATGGCGGCTTTGTTGCATTCAGTGGCGTTTAATTTATCAATTATGAAAAAAATACTTTTCGCTCTCCTGTTGTTGAGCAGTTTTTCGTCAGAGGGACAAACAAATAAATCTGAGTGGACTTCCCTATTCAACGGAAAAGACCTGAGTGGGTTTAAGCAACTCAATGGCAAGGCTAAGTACCGCGTGGAAAATGGAGAAATCATTGGTACCACCGTGTTTGGTGAACCTAATTCGTTTCTGGCGACTGAAAAAAATTATGGCGACTTTATCTTGGAATTGGACCTCAAGATGTTTGCCAATATGAATTCTGGCGTGCAGTTCAGAAGTCTTTCTGGTAATGCCTCCACCGAAATGAGTAATTCCAAGATCCCTGACCGTGTGTATGGTTACCAAGCCGAAGTTGATCCCTCCCCTCGTGCCTGGAGCGGTGGCATTTATGATGAAGCCAGACGCGGATGGTTGTATACTTTGGAAAATAACCCCGCAGCCAAATCAGCTTTCAAACCAACCGACTGGAATCGCTACCGCATTGAATGCATAGGCAACCATATTCGCACCTGGATCAATGGAGTACCCTGCGCCTATGTCATCGATGATATGACACCCGAAGGATTCATTGCCTTGCAGGTTCATGCCATTCAAAATAAAAACGACGAAGGAAAAGAGATACACTGGAAAAATATCCGCATCAAGACCACCAACCTCAAATCCTCTCCTACCAACGGGATTTTTGTCGTCAATCTTTTGAAAAATACTATCTCAGAAGAAGAAAAACGTTTGGGTTATTCGTTACTGTGGGATGGTAAGTCCAGTGCCGGTTGGAGAACAGCAAATGGAAATTCATTTCCTGAAAAAGGATGGACCATGGAAAATGGAGAGTTGACGGTACACAATGATCCTGCTACACGTTCTGTTCGTGCAGCAGATATCGTCACAGAAAAAGAATACGGTGCATTCGACTTGCAATTTGAATTTCGCATTACCGATACCGCGAACTCCGGTGTAAAATATGTGGTTCAAGAATATCCCGACAAAAAAGCAGTAATCGGACTCGAATATCAAATATTGGATGACGCCAAACATCCCGATGCCAAGGCAGGCGCCGCCGGTAACAGGACCATGGCTTCGCTGTACGACCTCATCCCGGCGGCGCCGGGACTCGACGCTAAAGCATCAAGAAGGGATCGAATACCCATCGGACAATGGAATCGGGGACGCATCGTTTCCTACCCTGATGGAAAAGTTGAGCATTGGCTGAACGGATGGAAAATGGTAGAATACCAACGCGGGGGGCCAATTTTTCTTGCGCTGGTGGCTCGCAGTAAGTTTGCCAGCTGGCCTCAATTTGGTACCCAACCCAAAGGAAGGATCCTCTTGCAAGATCATGGCGACAAAGTCAGCTTCAGAACCATCAAAATAAAAGAACTCTCTCAAAACCCCTAATCAATAACTAATACCAGAACCATGCTACAACGTCGAACCTTTATCAAAAAAACATCCCAGGCCACAGCGGGTATTACCGTTGCAAGCATGGGACTGACTGCCAAGTCCTACGGCAACATCCTAGGTGCAAACGATCGTGTTCGTGTTGGTGTAGTCGGATTTTCCGACCGTCACAAACAATCACAACTTCCCTGCTTTCTGAATCATTATAAAGAAATGAATTTTGATATCGTGGCAGTATCCGATATCTGGAAGTTACGCCGGGAAGAAGGTGTTGAGCACCTCAAGAATAAAATGGGACACGATATCATCGGTTGCCGAAACAATGAAGAACTTTATGCACTCAAAGACATCGATG
>JAFMES010000200.1 GCA_017856605.1 Chitinophagaceae bacterium | reverse complement strand
ATCCCCTATGCAGTGCCTCCGGTTGGGGAACTGCGTTGGAAAGATCCAGTTGCAATCGTGCGTTGGAATGATGTGTTACAGGCCAAGCAATTTGGTCCTCGCGCAATGCAGACCAACATTTTCGGAGATATGGTTTTTCGTTCAAATGGAATGTCGGAGGACTGCCTGTATCTGAATATTTGGATGCCGAGTACGCTCAGTAAGAATCCAATGCCGGTGCTGGTTTATTATTATGGCGGCGGTTTTGTTGCAGGTGATGGATCCGAATCACGATACGATGGAGCCAGCATGGCTGAACGCGGGATGATTGTAGTGACGGTTAACTATCGCTTGGGGGTTTTTGGATTTTTATCGCACCCGGAACTTTCCAAAGAGACCAGTTACGGAGGATCAGGCAATTACGGTTTGAAAGATCAGGCACTGGCGTTGCAATGGGTGTATGATCATGTAGGCGACTTAGGAGGAGATCCCAAGAAAATCACCATTGCAGGAGAATCAGCAGGATCGGTTTCAGTGAGTGCGCTGATGGCATCGCCGTTATCGCGACACATGATTGCCGGAGCCATCGGCGAAAGCGGATCTATTTTAGGAGCCCTGCCGGCCATTGATCTTACTGCAGGAGAAAAAAACGGAAAGGAATTTGCAGCTGCGGTAGGTGCACCATCGTTGGCGGCATTGCGCAGCTTGTCTGCAGATAGCATACTCGCACATGCGCAGCGATACGGCTTGTTTCGATTTGAACGGACAATTGACGGAAAATTTTTTCCAAAATCGCCATTGGAAATTTTTGAGGCCGGTGAGCAATCGCCAGCGCGACTCATGGCGGGATGGAACAGTGAAGAGATGAATCACCGAGCAATTATGGGAAGGGATGCCTTGACTGTTGAGAATTTTAAAAACAACGTTAGAAAACAATATGGTAATCAGGCTGAAACTATACTGTCGGTTTACAATCCAATTCACAATGATGAAGTAGAACAGGCCGCAACGGATCTTGCAGGCGATCGCTTCATCTCATTCAGCACATGGAAATGGATTGATTTGCATAAACGCACCGGTCAACCTGTTTATCGGTACTACTATGAGCAACCCCGACCAGGTTCTAAACGTGCCGTGCATTCTGCTGAAATTGAATATGCGATGGGGAACCTCGATGGCAACCGGGTATTTCAATGGACCGATGTGGACCGAATGGTATCCCGCACCATGCAATCCTATTTTGCCAATTTTATCCTTACCGGCAATCCTAATGGAAAGGGGCTTCCGAATTGGAATCCCGTATCGGTTGGTACCACTTCAGAAGTGATGCACATCGGGGAAAGAACACGTTCCGAAAAGGAGTCGCATCCAGAACGCTACCAGCAATTGAATCGCATCAGCGCATCAACACCGCAATAGCATCGACCCCAATATCCGAAGTACCTAATACGTCGCTTCCCAATCGGCACGAAACACCCATTCATTCTTCTTTCCTTTTTCTACGACTATAGGATTAATTGTACCATCCAAATCGTACACCGTACTGTAGTATTGGCCATTTTTCCCCAGCAAAACACTGTAGCGACCCGCGGGTAGTTTTAACTTGAAACGTCCATCCTTAGCGGACTGCACCGTCCGGATGGGAGCAACTATTACGGAAGTGAATTCCCCAATGCCCACGCCGGGTGTAACTTTTTGCATATCAATTGGTTCAAAAAAATAAATGGGGACAGAAACGCCGGGGTGTTCCTGGATTGGAACATCGGGTGAAGGCATTTGATTTCCCATAATCCTCTCCACTTTACCGGTCACCAAAATCTTAGAAGTTTGACAGGAGATACATCCTGTTGACAGAATAAGGGCCAATAAACACAAGCGCTTAAACATGAACCAAGGCTTTAAATTGTTTACACTAGTTTGACGTTCAGAACTTTTGGAAGTTACCAATTGTTCTGAATAAGAATTATCTTCATACGTATGAAAATGCAAATTATGCGCGGTCTACTATTAGTGCAAATCTTCATTGGATTTACTCTTGGAGCAGTGGCTCAAGGGAGACCAGAAATACAAAAAAGAGAGTTGGACCGTATCGCTGTGGATCAGCGAATCAAAGAAACTCAAAGTTTTGATCGGGCAATGGCGATGGCTGCGCAAAAAGGATGGAGTACCACCATCACCGATGGTAAAGGAAATGTAGCGCGACTGGTAGGTGTGGATGAAAAGGGTTTTCCGATGTATGTGGAAACTCAGAATAACGTTGTGGCTGCGCAAACCATTGGAACAAATAAGTTGTGGACTGGCTCATTTAATTTAACCGGATCAAATCCTGCGCTAACCAATAAAATGGCAATGTGGGATGGTGGAAGAATCAATGCATCTCACATCGAATACATTGGCAGAACAACACAAAAAGATAATCCCAGTGGGACCACTACGGATGGACACGCCACACACGTTGCCGGTACATTGATTGCATCAGGTGTGAACCCCAATGCAAAAGGAATGGCCAATGGATTGAAGGGCATGTTGATTTACGACTTCAATAATCACATCGGTGAAATTTCAAATGAAGCGGCTGGATTGCTCGTATCCAACCACTCCTATGGATCAATTTCTGGATGGCGTTTCAATAGCGGTCAGAGTCGATGGGAATTTTGGGGGGCGGCTGGACAGAATGAAGATTGGAAGTTCGGAGCCTATACTTCCGAAGCACAAATGTGGGATTCCATTATGTGGCTTTCTCCCAATTACCTCATGGTAAAATCTTCAGGCAATAATCGCAATGAATCGGGTCCAGCAGTGGGTGCAACGTATTATCGCTTCAATGAAAGCAACCAAATGGCTGAGGCAGGAGGAAGACCTTCAGAAATTAGCAGTCAGACTGGTTATGATCTTTTACCAACTTACTCCACTACAAAAAATTCATTGATTGTAGGAAACGTGTTTCCAATTGCAGGGGGATATACCAGCTTTTCTGATGTGGCACTCAGTAATTCCAGCAGTGTTGGACCCACGGATGATGGTCGCATTAAACCCGACGTAGTATCAAACGGAGTGGGTCTATTATCTACTGGAGCAGATAACAACACATCTTACGCAGTGCTGTCTGGAACTTCGATGGCTGGTCCCGGTATTGCCGGCTCTGCACTTCTGCTGCAGGAATATTTTATGCGCTTGAATAATGATCAAGCAGCGTGGTCTTCAACAATCAAAGGCCTTATCATTCACACTACCGATCCCACGAAAGCCACTCCAGGTCCGAATTACGAAACGGGTTGGGGATTGGCGAATTTTTTCAGAGCAGCATCAGTTATGAACGCTGGTGCATCCAAAGAAATTCAACAACGGACCTTAAAAAATGATTCCGTCTATTCAGTAACAGTGGTAGCCTCTGGATCAGGGAACCTTAAGGCAACTTTGTGCTGGACTGATCCTGCAGGTGATGCCAGTCCAAGTGGCACACTCAATTCCAGAACAAAACGCCTCGTAAACGATCTTGATCTTCGAATCAAAAGAGGAACGCGTACCTACTTCCCATGGAAACTGGATCCCAGTCGCCCTGCCGATGCAGCCACCAAGGGCGATAATGACCTGGACAATGTTGAGCAGATTGAAATTGATTCCGTGTTGCTAGGTGAAACCTATACCATCGAAGTGCGGCACAAAGGGAAATTCTTGAGAGGCGATACCACACAACGTTATTCACTCATCATCACAGGTATTGGTGGGACTGCCTACGCTGGCTCTGCGCCTACACA
>JAFMES010000028.1 GCA_017856605.1 Chitinophagaceae bacterium | reverse complement strand
CATGGCATCTTAATTGTAATGGTAGCACTTTTCGCACAACTCAGTTTGCTGAAAAAGTGGACGACCTATCTTGTTATCGTTCTCTCTTTTTTCCTCTACCTCCCTCACATACTGTGGCAAATCAATCATGATTATCCCTCACTGCAGTACCAGTTATTTGAACGACTGAATCCTCCTTTCTCCATCTCGTTCACAACGGATTATTTACTTGGACAGTTGTTGATAGCAGGTCCGCTTGCAGGATGGATCATCATTTACGCAGCAATTGCGCATCGACCGGCAACCGCTACGGAGAAAGCCATGCGTTGGTCCATCGTTTTCATTTATACTTTTTTTCTTCTCTCTTCTTTCCGAACACGGACAGAAGCAAATTGGACCATTCCGCTCTTTGTTCCACTCATTGTTTTATCGTACCGCTACCTGGTTCATCAGCAACAACTGGCAAAATGGGTGTATCGATTGATGCCTGTAACCGTTATGCTTGTTCTGTGCTTAAGGATATACCTGATGATGGATATAGCACCCATTAAAGGGTTGACAAAGGATGAAGTACATGGTAATAAAGAATGGGCTGAAACCATCCGAAAGAAAGCAGCCGGCAATCCTGTTGTGTTTACCGATTCGTATCAGCGCGCGTCTAAGTATTGGTTCTATACAGGAGAGAAAAGCTTTTCATTGAACACAGCCCGATACAGAAGAAGCAATTACAACTATTGGCCATTGGAGGCTCCCATACAAAGTAAATCGGTGTACGTTGTGGGTTCAAAAGGGGCAGTTGCACTGACCGATACGCTTCAAACAATACGAGGTGAATTCGTGGGACAACGATACGGACGATTTCGCTCCTATTCACAGATTTATCTTACAGCCATTGAACCCATGCGTATTGTAAATGGCCGATTGGAAGTAACACTTTTAGGAGATGCACTGAACCAACAGGTGCTCGACACCGCATTGTTCCATCGCCCTGAGATCGTTTTAATGGTTTATAAAAACACCAAAGAGCCTCCTCTTGTATTGCCAACGGGCAAGCGACTCTTTCCGGATCTCAAGAACCTATTTTTTATACGAATGCCGGTAAAGGGACTCACCGAGAAAACCTATACGGTGCGTTGGGGATTGACTGGAAGTTTTCCTGAGCCAACCATTAACAGTCGCGCTTACCCCCTCATCAACGACGAGGCCGAGAAATGATCTGCTGAATATCTGGATCTGCATCAAGATTATTCATTTGTCGTACTACCCAGCCCGACCTTCTCGAAACATAGCCCGATAAGGGTTTAACCGTATAACGAACCGGATTGGGAAGCGAAGCCGCAATCATAGCTGCTTCTTTTCGACTCAGTGAAGCTGCTCCATGTTTAAAGTATTTTTTTGATGCCGCTTCAATACCAAATATTCCTTTGCCCATCTCTGCTTCGTTGAGATAAACTTCAATGATCCTTCTCTTCCCCCAAACCAATTCGATCATGAATGTGAAATAAACCTCCAGTCCTTTTCGAATCCAGCTTCTGCCTTGCCAGAGAAAAACATTCTTGGCGACTTGTTGGCTGATGGTAGAAGCTCCTCTCACGCGACCTGGTTTTCGCTTGTTGTATTCGAATGCCTTTTGTATGCTCTTGATGTCAAATCCATTGTGATCAGGAAACAATTGATCTTCAGCTGCAATCACAGCAAGTGCTGCATTGGGTGATATTTTGTTCAACGAAATGTGCTCCCGTTTGAATCCATTCCCCTCTAAAATACTTCCCAATTGCGTTAATGTAATCGGAGGATCAATGAAGCGAAGCAATACGATATAGATCAACTGAAGTATGAATAGTGAAACGATGATATTGCGAAGCAGTTTCAGCATCTACTTATTTTAAGGGTACGTACTGTAAGTGATAGCCGTGACCGAGCTTGACTGTTTTTTTATGAATCCTGTTCATTACCAATCCCGTTGCCGCAACACCGCCAGATATGGCCATCGTTGAAGGGATGATGGGCTCCTTGAGATAGACAGCATTTACACTGTGCAGGATGGCGTAGGACAATCCACCTAAAATAAACAGCCAACCATTTCGTATGAAACCAAATCCCCTGCTGGGCCGCACCAATTCTACTATGTCTGAAATATGGTAGCGAGATAAACTTACCGAGAGCGTATCCCAAAAACTTGTTCCCCAAATGGTATATCCAGACCGCGCGTCATAGGTATGAATATAGATGCTGTCTTTTTCGATGACCTTGATCATTCCTTCAACTGCAGAGCCATAGCGAGTGATGAACTTGATCTGAGAACCTGCAGTGAATGTCTTGATGGTTTTTTCGGGACCCTTTTTCAGCACTACCATGTCGGAACCTTGCGCCTGTACTTCCATAGGAGACATGGCAAACCGTGCGAACAGAAGGGCAAAGGATAAGAGCAGTTTGGTCATATCAGTCATTTAAAAATTTTATGCTGTAGGCAATAGCAATACCAAAGACAATCAGGATGCTTCCTGAAACTTTATTGATGATTCGAATATTTTTCGGTGTGAGACTGTGTCGCACTTTCGCCGCCAACACAACTTTTAGAATATCAGCCAAAATATTCACAGCAAGGCAAACACCAAATAAAATAATGCGTTCCACCAGGCCGTGTGTTACCGCAAATGCAGTGGCATTGACCAGCCAAAACAGAATTACACTTGGATTGAGTGTGTTGATGATGAATCCCGACATAAACGCTTTAGTGAATGCGCGTTTTCCAAATTGAATCAGAATGGTACGTTCGTCTTCTGCGACCTGTATTTTTTTAAAAAAAATATAATAGATGCCCAGGGAGATCACGAAGAGAGATCCAATGTATCCAATTTCAGCTTTGAAGGCCAAGGCTTCCATCATCAGCGATGAGAACATATTGCTGATGAACACAAGTAATATATCGCTGAACCATACACCTGCTACAAAGCTGAATCCACCTTTTTGACCGCTGTTCAAACTTTGCTTGAGTATGGTAAAGATTACCGGTCCCACTGAAACCGCCAGGATCAGTCCCAATCCCACCCCTTGCATGATTGCTTCCAGCATGGGCGATCAGGTATTCATTTTTATAAATTCATTCCATTCCTCCAGAAGAGAACCTTTTAAAACGCGAGGAAATTTATGTTGTCCGCCCACTTTCCCCTTTTTTGCCATGAACTCCATGAATATCTTTTCTGGTAGTACATCTACTGTGATGTCTTTTAGTGCACTTTTTCGTTCTACCGCATAATCATCATTCAGTTCCATAAGCGACTGGTCGATGAAATGCTTCAAAGCGGTTGCATCAATGGAATCGTTGGAGCCGATGTACCACTTATGGCCAAAAAAGCCATTGAGTGGAACGCCAGCAACGGTAAATTCTGCAATCGAGGCATTGAATTTTTCACTCGCCATTTGAATGGCACGATTCATATTGTCCACACTCAAGTGTTCGCCTACCAGACTCAGAAAATGTTTGGTCCTGCCCGTAATGATGATCTCGGATCGTTCTTTATTGACAAATTTTATGGTATCGCCGATGAGGTATCTCCACGCACCCGCTGAGGTACTCATGAGAATGGCATAATCTTTATCTTCTTCAACCTCATTGATCAGAAGGGTCTTGGGGTGCTGAATCAGTTCACCTTCATTGTTGAAATTGGTTTCGTCAAATGGGACAAATTCAAAAAAGATGTGTTCGTTGAGTACCAGCTTCATTCCATCGGGGAATTGTCGGTCTTGAAACGCAATGAATCCCTCTGATGCGAGATAGGTCTCAATATAGGTGAGGGGTTTGCCCAGCAGACGTTCAAACCCTTTTCGGTATGGCTCGAATGCAACACCGCCGTGGCAGAAGAAGGCGAGGTTGGGCCATAGTTCGTGTATGTCTTTTAGTTGATACCGTTCAATGATCATTTCCATGCACATCTGGATCCATGCGGGAACACCCACCACAAAGCCGATGTCCCAATTCGGAGCTTCTTCTACAATGGCTTCCAGTTTTTTATTCCAGTCGCGCGTTTTGGCGATTCTTTTTCCGGGCTTGTAAAACGGAGAAAACCAGAAAGGTGATTTCTTAGCGGTTATTCCGCTCAGGTCGCCTGCATAATAGCCGGGCCCCCGTTGCAGATCGGTACTTCCTCCCAGCATCAGGTAGCCTTTACCGACCGACCGCCAGGGGATGTTCTCGTAATTGCGGAGAGAAAGCAATTGCTTGATCATTACAATCCGGTTCCCTTTCATCAATTCGTTGGTGATGGGAATGTATTTGCTTGCTGCACCGGATGTTCCGGAACTCAGCGCATAGTATTTAATCTTTCCAGGCCAGCAGACATCAGGAGTGCCTTCCAGGGTCCGCTTCCACCAGTTTTCATAAATGCTGTCGTAATCGTGAGTAGGAATATTTTGTTTGAACAGTTTTTCAGGGTGTCGGGAATTAAGGATCTCCCCAAACTTGTATTGCTGTCCAAATTGGGTGAAGAGGGCTTTCTTGAGCAATTTCTTCAAAACCCTCCGTTGCTGTCGGGCAGGAGTATTCTCAGCCAGCCTTAAAGCGGCACTGATCGATTTGGGAAGGCTGATCTCAAATAATGGCATGCACTGCAATTTACACCATTTGATTTTTTCGGTTATTCTTTTGTACTTTTAGAATTCAACGCAACGCATATGAATAGAAGAGAAGCCCTGGAGCGAGTCGCCCTGATTTTGGGCGGTACGGTTGTAGGAGGTGCTGCTTTCCTGCAAGGCTGTAAGTCGACTGACAGCGCAGTAGCCTTTTCGCTGACTCCAGAACAAATTGCTTTTTTAGATGAAGTGGCAGAGACCATCATCCCTGCAACCTCTACACCAGGTGCGAAAGCCGCAAAAGTTGGAGAGTTCATGAATGTGATGGTAACGGATTGCTACGATCAGAAAGATCAAGCAATTTTCAGTGAGGGAATGACAGCAATCGAGAAGCGCTGCAACGATCTCCACAAGGTTGGATTCATGCAGGCCACTCCCGAGCAACGCACAGCATTGTTGAATACCATCAATGGCGAATTAAAGGAGTATAATGCAACCAAGAAAGAACAGGATCCTACGCATTATTTTGCCATGATGAAGCAGTTGACATTACTGGGATTCTTTACTTCAGAAGTTGGAGCTACACAGGCATTGCGCTATGTAGCAATCCCAGGCAAATATGAAGGCTGCGTGCCTTATAACAAAGGCGATAGAGCCTGGGCTACCTAGTATGAAGCGGTTACTTTTATTTCTTTTCATTCCTGCACTGATCCAAGCGCAATCCAAATATGAGCGAGAGATCCTGAATATCCTGGATCGACAGACTCAAGCATGGAACAAAGGCGACTTTGACGGTTTCATGAAAGGGTATTGGGAGAACGACTCGCTGATGTACATTGGAAAATCAGGCGTTACCTATGGGTATGCCCCCACGCTCAGTAATTATAAAAAGAACTACGCCGGAGCCGATCGGATGGGGCAGCTCAAATTTGAAATTCTTCATCTAAAAAAACTCGGAAAGCATCATTACCTGGTAGTAGGCAAATGGTTTTTGAAGCGAACCGCGGGAGATATAGGCGGTCACTACACGCTGATTTTTGAAAAAAAGAAAGGGGAGTGGGTGATCATTTCTGATCACAGCAGTTAAAAGGGAGTTACAGATGCTGACTCCATAGCTTTTTAAAGAGTTTCATCAACAGCAGGAAACTTCCCACCAGCCAACAGTAAAAAATAATCGTTCCGGTGGTATGCGTACCATCGATGAGTGCTAACTCAAATCGAAGTCCCGCAACAGCATTGATCATCAACCATACCAAGGCGGCGGTTAACGACCAGACGATTCGCTGCATGAAGGCCCTTATTTCTGGATCCATATTTAAAGAACAATTAGGAGGGAGGTTGGTTCGCTTTGATCTATTTTTATATACGATGTTCAAATCTACGGTATTCGATTCTCTTCATTTTATTTCTACGCTCACCTTTAGGAAGCTGGCAAACGGTATTCTGGTGTGGCTTTCCTATCAGCTGAGTCGGTTTACAGGTCGACTTATTCACTGGGGGGCACCGCTTTCATTATCCATCGAACCTACTACCGCCTGTAACCTGGGTTGCCCTGAATGTCCAAGTGGACTCCGTTCGTTTACGCGTTCAACTGGGTCGATGAAGATCGATCTGGCGAAACAAATTATATATGCACAGCGAAAACAACTTATGTACTTGGGCTTCTATTTTCAAGGTGAGCCTTATTTGAACAAAGACCTTATTGAAATGATTGCATATGCCTCTTCGCTCAATGTATACACTGGGACATCCACCAATGGACATTTTCTGACCGATGAACTTGCAAAACGAACAGTTGAAAGTGGGTTATCACGCTTGATCATTTCCGTGGATGGTCCCACTGCAGCATCCTACGCCACCTACAGAAAAGGCGGTGATTTCAATGAAGTAGTCGAAGGGATACAACGCATCATGGCATGGAAAAAGAAGTTGAAGCGTCGCACTCCTTATGTGGTGATACAATGTGTAGTATTTCGTCACAATGAACATGAATTGGACGAAATGCGTAAACTCGCACTTCAACTCCATGTTGATGCTCTCTGGTTCAAATCAGCTCAGGTCTATGATTATCAAAATGACCCTCACGGATTGATTCCTGAAAAACAGCAATACCGTCGCTATACCATGCATCAAGAAGGTATAAGACCATTGAATGCTGATCATACCCATTGCTGGCGAATGTGGCATGGGAATGTTGTGACTTGGGATGGTAAGGTAGTTCCTTGCTGTTTTGATAAAGACGCACAGCACCAATTGGGTGATGTGCGTGACATGTCGATGCAGGAAATTTGGCAAGGCAATCCCTACCGTGCGTTTCGTGAGCAATTGATGAAGAGCAGGAAAAATGTAAATATTTGTGCTAACTGCAGCGAAGGGTTATGTGTTCGACTTGAAAAAAGCTAATTTTGAACCATGACCCATTTTAATAATCGCATACGACAAGTGGTCTTACTCTTGGTGATTGCCTTTTTAGGTTATCTGATCATCCAGGAACTCTACGTATTCCTGCCGGGATTAATGGGGGCACTGACCTTTTATATATTGGGACGAGAACAGTTTTTTACGCTGACTGAAAAGCGGAAGTGGAAATCGGGACTGACCGCTTTATTGATGATTCTGTTTTTTCTTTTGATTATCGCTGCTCCAATTTATTATACGGTAGTGTTGGTCTCTCCCAAAGTCAACGCCATTTTTACCCATACGCATGAATTGAAAGTTGGCGCACAAGCCATGTCGAACGAGATCAAGGAATTGACAGGACAAGAATTGCTGACTGATGAAAATCTGGCTTCCTTGCAAAAAACGTTGGCCAATTTCATACCCACATTCCTGAATAGCTCTGCCATGATCCTCAGCAATATGCTGGTGATGTTTTTTGTTCTGTTCTTTATGCTGACCGGCGGTCGGCAAATGGAAGACACCATCAGGCAGTTTATACCATTGCATCAAGACAGCATCCGGGCGCTTGCACTAGAGACCAAACACATGGTCAAGGCGAATGCTGTCGGTATTCCACTTATTTCAATAGTACAGGGAATTGCTGCTTGGTTGGGATACCTGATTTTCGGCCTCAACGACGCAGTGATGTGGGGCTTTCTTACCGGCGTATTTGCTTTCTTTCCAATTGTAGGGACCATGATGATCTGGGTGCCACTGGTGATCTATCTTTTTTCTCAAGGCGATACTGCTTCAGCAACCGGAATGATGATTTATAGTTTGTTGATTACAGGAAATGTCGATTACCTGGCACGCGTGGGACTCATGAAAAAAATTGGTAATGTGCATCCGCTGATTACGGTTTTTGGAGTCATTGTTGGTCTGCAACTTTTTGGATTCATGGGATTCATATTTGGACCCTTGATATTCAGCTATGCCATCATCCTTGTAAAAATCTATGCGCATGAATTTGTTGAACCTGGAAAACGACCTTTATAGTATTGATAATGGGGATTGAAAAAGATATTCAACAACAGCATTTTCAAAGCGAGTCGCAAAAGGCAATTGTGAATCTTGTTTATACCTATCACTGGATTACCGAGAAGATCAAAACGATGCTGTCGCAAGACGGAATCACCATGCAGCAATTCAACATATTGCGTATCCTTAGGGGAAGTGATCCTCAGCCCTTATCAACGCTTACCATTCGAGAACGCATGCTTGATAAAATGAGCGATACCAGTCGCATTGTCGACCGCCTTGTCCTCAAAGGTTGGGTCATCAAGCGAACCTGTGCTAGCGATAAACGATTGGTAGATGTGAGCATCACAAAAGATGGAAAACGTATTCTTGAAAAAATTGATAAACGCATAGATGATATGAATGCAGTTGTTTCAAGTCTTTCTCAGCAAGACCTAAAACGGCTCAATGAATTATTGGATCAAATGAGAAGTTAACCTGTATTCCCTTCCATGGCCTTATCACAAGGATTATATCAAAAACTTCAGCAAAAGCTATCGCCTCAACAAATTCAGTTGATGAAACTCTTGCAGGTGCCAACTGCACAGCTGGAAGAGCGCATCAAGGAAGAGTTAGAAGATAATCCGGCCCTGGAACTGGATCCGGAGTCAGAATCCGCTTCACCGGAAGATGAAACTGCGCCTGAAGAATCAATTGATGAAGGAGATACAGAAGTCGATGCTTATGATGAGTACGAAGTTGATGACGATGGCGATTATAAAACAAGAGAGGATGCCGTACCTGAACTGCAGGGAAGTGGAGTAATCCCACACCCGTCTTCCGCTTCACTCCACGATAGTTTGATAGAGCAGTTGGGATTGCTGCAGTTGGAACCAGCCGAAGTGCTAATTGCCGAGCAGGTCATTGGAAGCATCGATGACGACGGGTACCTGAGAAGAGAAACGATGTCGATAGTGGACGATCTGGCATTCAAACAGAATGTAGTGGTAGAAAGCGAGCAGGTTGAAGCAGTAATTGAGAAAATACAACTGTTCGATCCTCCCGGCATTGCTGCTCGAAATGTCCAAGAGTGCCTGGTGCTTCAGCTTAGGAGAAAAGTAGTGCGACAAGGTACTTCTGATCTGCGCAATGCCTTACGCATTGTCGAGTTTCATTTTGAAGAGTTTTCAAAACGACATTTTGAAAAAGTGGCACGCTCACTTGGACTCACCGATGAGCAGTTGCGTGCATCAATGGATGAGATTCGCAGACTCAATCCTAGGCCCGGAATTTTGGCAGGGTCCATCAATAAAGCAGAACATTACATCATACCGGATTTCATTGTATATAATAATAATGGTGTGCCAGAGCTTTCGCTGAATCACCGGAATGCGCCCGAACTGCGCATCAGCAGTGATTACCGTGATATGCTAAAGGACTATGAGAAAAAGGGGAAGTCCGATAAAAAGCAAAAAGAAGCGGCAACATTTATTCGTCAGAAAATAGATGCAGCAAAATGGTTCATCGATGCCATTCGTCAGCGTCAGCACACCATGATGGTGACGATGCAGGCCATCATCGAACATCAAAAGAATTTTTTCCTTTCAGGTGATGATTCTGCGTTGCGTCCTATGATATTAAAAGATATCGCGGAGAAAACCGGACTGGATATCTCAACGATTAGTCGTGTGGCCAATAGCAAATTTGTACAAACGGAATTCGGCAGTTACCGCCTTAAGCATTTCTTCAGCGAATCATTGTCGACCGACACCGGTGAAGAAGTATCCACTCATGAAGTAAAGAATATTTTACAGGAGTTGATCGATGGAGAAGATAAACGAAATCCACTCAGTGATGATCAGCTGACTGACATGCTTCAAGAGAAAGGGTATAATATTGCACGCCGAACAGTAGCGAAATACAGAGAGTTGCTGGAAGTTCCTGTAGCGCGACTTAGAAAAGAGCTTTAATCACTCATATGGAACAACAAAAGAAGATGTCAGCTGCCGTAAAATGGATTGCACAAGGCATTTCCTTTGTTTTTCATCCGCTGTTTTTAGGAGTAGCTGTTGCTGCATATCTATTATTTGCTGCCCCGCAATTGTTTGCTGCAATGACCGAACAACAAACGATGCGACTTTTTATAATGATCACAAATAACAACCTGGTATTCCCTTTGTTGGTGGTGCTGTTGCTAAAGGGACTTGGTTTTAGTCGCTCTATTATTCTTCGAACCCAGAAAGAGCGGATTGTTCCTTATATGGCGACTACCATCTTTTTTTTCTGGACCTATTATGTGTTGCGCAATCAGACTGAAATGCCTCGATTGCTGGTGGAATATTGCAGGGGACTCTTTTTAACTTCTGCAGTGGCCTTGTTGTTTAATAATTATTTTAAGATCAGTATGCATGGAATGGGGGTGGGGTCGTTATGGGGGCTGTTTATTTTAGGTTGGGTCCAACACCATCTCCCATACGATGCAATCGGGATGGTTGCTGTTTTATTGGGCGGGATAATTCTTGCTGCGCGTAAATTGGTTTCAGATCACACCTGGTTCGAATTGATTGCTGGAGTTGTTGTTGGTTTGAGTTCGCAGTGCATTGCGATATGGGTATAAAAAAAGACCCAGTCTAGAAAGACCGGGTCGGATTAACCATTCTAAGATCCCATTTTAACCATTCAAAAGTTTAGATCCATTCAAAAGCTTGGACCCATTCAAGTATTTTTCTTCAGGATGATAAATGAACACGCAATTGCCACCCTTGATCATGTCTATTACTTTTTTGTTGATACTTGTTGGAAGTGCTGGGCAACCAAAACTTCTTCCCAAGTAGTGATAGTTTCCTATTCGTTCGCCGTTGGCGTATTCTGCGCCGTGGATGACAATGGCTCGTTTTCTTGCCATGTCGTTGAATCCTTTTTCCTGTCCCTCCAGCACCAGCGAGTAACCATTTGATCCCTCGTAGGCTTCAGCAGTTATATAGAATCCCAGGCTGCTCTGGTGGGAGGAAGGGATGTTGGAAAATTGCGTCGCATATTCCAGTCCCGAATTCCTTCCGTGGGCGACCCAACTGTTCATCACCAGTTTTCTTTTTTTCAGATCGATCACAAAAAATCGCTTTTCGCGAGACGATCTGGAGAAATCGATGATGGTCAGTATGCTGTCTCGATTCAACCTTTCTTTTGCCTGCAATCGAGTGAAACCAATTAAGGCCAAGGAAAGGATGTTTTCCGACAGTTCCACACCCGCCGAGTTCAATTCCCGACTGATGAGCTGAACCAATCCCGCGTGCATGAAGTCCCTGGAGATATTCGTTGAAAGACGATGAGTTGGTTCGTGTTCGGTGACCCGGAAGGATACCAGGACCGCAAGAAAAAGACATAACACGACACCGATCTTCACGATCTTCATAGGGGGTTGGTTGGATTTGTCCATTCTAAAACGTTTTAATAGGAGGGATTATTGTCATGCAAGTTTCAACTTTTTGAGAATAAGTATGTTAAACGTTTTGTGAAACATTTTACCATTGAGGAAATTCAGGGGTGGGACCGCTTCTATCGGGCCAATTTTGTGAATTCCTTAAGCGGATTTAAGCCGGTCAGCCTCATTGCCTCGCAGAATGAGCAGGGGCAGGTCAATCTGGCCATTTTCAGCAATATTGTACATGTGGGGGCCGACCCGGCACTGATTGCCTTCATCAATCGTCCACGTGAGGCTGCACCCCATACCATCAGCAACATTGAGTCAACTGGCCGCTATACCATCAATCACATTCACTCAGATTTTGTAGAAAAAGCCCACCAGACCAGTGCCAAGTATCCTGCAGGTGTAAATGAGTTCTCAGAAGTAGGTCTCACTGAGGAATGGAAAGAAGACTTCCCCGTCCCATTTGTTCTGGAGAGTCATATTCAATATGCGCTCGAGCTTTCTGAGATCATTCCCATTCGTCAAAATGGAACTTTCCTGGTTGTAGGAAAGTTGCTTCATGCATTTGTAGAGCAAACCATCATCGCCGATGATGGATACATCGATTTGTCAAAAGCCGGCTCAGTTGTGAGTAATGGCATAGATGGGTATTACAGTGTGCAACCCATCGCTCGCTTTGCCTATGCCAAAGCAGGCCGATAACCGTATATTTGCGCCATCAAAACTTCACCTATGGCTCTTCTTGTAGTTGGCACCATGGCGTTCGATGCCATTGAAACTCCCTTCGGAAAAAGCGACCGCATCATTGGCGGTGCGGCAACGTACATCGCACTCAGTGCATCGAATTTTGTTCAGCCGATTAAACAAGTATCGGTTGTGGGAGGAGATTTTCCCCAAGAAGAAATGGATCATCTGGAAAGCAGAGGTGTTCAACTTGAAGGAGTTCAGATCAAAAAAGATCAGAAATCATTTTTCTGGGCAGGTCGCTATCACCTGGATATGAATGAGCGGGATACGCTGGATACGCAATTGAATGTACTTGCTGATTTCACACCGGTTGTACCGGATAGTTATCAGGATTGCGAATACGTGATGCTGGGAAATCTTATGCCATCGATCCAGCATAGTGTGCTTAAGCAACTCAAAAAGCGTCCGAAGTTGGTAGTAATGGATACCATGAATTTTTGGATGGATACAGCAATGTCTGATTTGGAAGAATTACTCAAGCACGTTGACGTGTTGCTGGTCAATGATAGCGAAGCACGCCAGTTGAGTGCTCAGTATTCATTGGTGAAAGCAGCAAAGCAGATCATGTCAATGGGTCCCAAGTACCTCGTTGTAAAAAAAGGGGAACATGGTGCTTTGTTGTTCCACGATGATAAAGTGTTTGTTGCTCCTGCACTTCCGTTGGAAGAAGTATTTGATCCAACAGGAGCCGGAGATACGTTTGCGGGTGGATTCATTGGTCACCTCGCCAGCACAGGCGATCTATCATTCAACAATATGAAGAACGCTATCATTGTCGGTTCTGCAATGGCTTCTTTCTGTGTAGAAAAATTCGGAACTACGCGAATGAAAGAGATCAGCAAAGACGATATACAATCGCGCATTGCACAGTTTGCCGAGTTGGTCAACTTCGATATCAAGCTCATCTGATTCCAATTGCTTTTTTATACCGTATGCTTTTTGCTTTCGGGTGAAATGTTTCAATGAGTAGTATATAGAGACCACTGGGAAGCGATTGCCCTGCATTGAGTACGCCTTTCCAATAATGAGTTCCCTCCGTTCCGCAGAGTTGATTGTCAATGATGGTCCCCAGCAATGCACCCTGCCGATTGAAAAGATAGGCATTCAGCATGTGTCCCGTTTCCTTGAATCGATACGTGATCTGCAGAAAATCATCCACACCATCGTTATCGATGGAAAGAATGTTTGGCTGAATTACAAGTTGATCATCCCTTGTGCTATCGTTTCGAATCTGTGAATTCTGTAGGGTAGGTGTGCCGTAGCCTGAAGAGGAAGAAGCTGAATGCCAGTTGTTTTGATCGGAAGAAGGTCGATTTGCATCAATGCGTTCCAGCGCAACTCCTTCACGATTGCGTAAGAGAGGAGCATGCCACGACGCGTCATAGTTTACCATATCGATCAGTTCGCCTTGAGAATTTACCAGGGCAATTCGACCACTATCGTCTGGCAGCGTAGGAAGGTTTTTCAATTGATACGTGCGATGTTTTAATGCACTTGGCCATTTCTTAAGCAGATAAGCGGTATCGACGCTGAAGGCAAATCGTTCTTCTGGAAAAAAATTCATGCTACGATCGGAAAGCGCGATGATTGTGCCCCACCTGCCCATTCGGTCGGGTGCAGTAATATATAACTGACGCAGATCAATGATTGAATTAGATCGATTGATGATTTCAACATAATCACTTCCATCCGGCGGCGGATCGAATAGGAGTTCGTTGATTACAATGTCTTCGTTGGCAGGATATTTTGGTATTCCTGTGCGAAAAGAAAACGATTGCTTGGATTGGTTAGTGCAATGCCAGATGGGATTGGTGTTCAAGATGTAGAGGTGCTGACTGTCCAATGGACGCGATAATTCCAGTCGTACTGAATTGAATAGCGGACCAATCGCCTGTGCAGAACGAATGGTGGCAGTGGAGTTTTCGAAAAAATAATTTGGAGCATGGGAGAGGGAAATGCTGTCCATTGGGAACTCCCACTCCAGGAGTACTGTTTTATCAGCAATGGCCATGCATTGGATGGGAGTATTCATACGAGGTACTATGCGTGTTCCGTTTTTACTGTTTGCTTTTCCCGGTGTTCCTCCTTTGGGGTGAATGCTGGCCGACCAGTTTTCAGGGAGACAGGGTTGAAGTGGATCAATCATCTCTAGACTCCAACCACCGGATGATTTGAGTTGGTTGCTGTATGTATTCAATGAGTATTCCATGGCATGAATGGTTTTTCCTTCGGAGGAACGAAGCGTAATCTGATCGCCTCCATTACTCAATGCCGGCAGAGCGGTTAATCCAATGCAATTGGGAATTGCTGAAAAGAAGGGGAGTTGCGAACGTGAGCAAAGCATTACCACGCTATCGGGTTGAAGCAGGTAATAAGAAGCAATGGTTGCCGATGTGGTACCATTATCAATTTTCCAGCGAAACAATTCAATGGGGCGATCAGTGATGTTGCGGAGCTCGATGTATTCTGCGTTAGGGAGTCCCACTACCGGCGAAGGGTCTGCCATGACTTCGTGGATGACTACGCTGTACCGATCGGGTTGTGCTAACGCCATTACGACCATCCAATTCAGGATCCATGCAAGTGCAATTTTCATAAAAGCAATCTACTGTTGGCGGTAGGGGATGGCCAAGCGGGAATCACTTTTATTTGGCGGAAAAAAGCGCTGGGCGTAGTTTTGCGGCCTTATGAAAGTTGCAGTCGTAGGTGCCACCGGATTGGTAGGCACTAAAATGTTAGAAGTTTTATCGGAAAGGAATTTTCCAGTTACTGAACTCATTCCAGTAGCATCTGAAAAATCCATAGGCAAAGAAATTGCCTTTAAGGGTAAGCACTATAAGGTGGTGGGGATGCAGACAGCGATTGACATGAAACCAGCAGTAGCATTGTTTTCTGCCGGTGGTGGAACGTCCACGCAATGGGCGCCAGCTTTTGCTGCTGCAGGGATCACGGTTATCGATAATTCTTCCGCATGGAGGATGGATCCCACAAAAAAATTGGTGGTACCTGAGATCAATGCGAATGAGTTGACGGCGAATGACAAGATCATTGCCAATCCCAACTGCTCTACCATACAGATGGTGGTTGCACTGGCTCCTTTGCACAAACGGTATGGTGCTAAACGCATTGTGGTCAGTACTTACCAAAGTGTGACGGGTACCGGAGTGAAAGCCGTTAATCAACTGATGAACGAGCGCAATGGGGTGTCGGGTGAAATGGCCTATAAGTATCCGATTGATCTCAATGTTATTCCGCAGATTGACGTATTTCTCGACAATGGGTATACCAAAGAAGAGATGAAGATGGTCAACGAGACCAAGAAGATAATGGGGGATGATAGCATTCGTGTGACTTCCACTACGGTTCGCATTCCGGTAATGGGCGGTCACAGTGAAAGCGTGAATATTGAATTTGAACAGGATTTTGATCTTGCAGAAGTGCGTTCAATTTTATCCAGTGCACCTGGAGTGGTGGTGGTGGATGATCCTTCCACCCAGCAGTATCCTATGCCCAAGGATGCTCATGAGCGGGATGAAGTATTTGTTGGAAGGATCCGAAGAGATGAAACCCAGCCCAATACGTTGAACATGTGGATCGTTAGCGATAATCTTAGAAAAGGAGCTGCGACCAATGCCGTGCAAATTGCAGAGTACCTGGTTGCCAATCACCTCCTCTAACCTACAAC
>JAFMES010000027.1 GCA_017856605.1 Chitinophagaceae bacterium | reverse complement strand
CCCGAACAGACACTGGAAAAAATAGCAGCATTGAATAGCACTGCACCCACAGCCATGGTAGGCGATGGCATCAATGATGCACCGGCACTTGCAAAAGCAACCATAGGCATTTCACTCAGTGAAGCTTCACAACTTGCCATTCAAAGTGCGCAAGTGGTGTTGATGAACTCCGGTTTAAAAAAACTGACGACAGCATTGGGATTGGGCAAAGCCACATTCGTAACCATCAAGGAGAATTTATTCTGGGCATTTTTCTACAACATCATCGCCATTCCAGTTGCAGCCTTTGGCCTCCTCACCCCCACCCTTGGGGCATTGGTCATGGGACTGAGCGATGTGGTACTTGCTGCAAATTCAGTTCGACTCTTCTTCAAAAAAGTTAGTTGATGTCCGTTCCCCAACGCCCAATTGATATCCTTCAACAGTATTGGGGATACAACGCATTTCGTCCCCTCCAAGAACAAATCATCCAGTCCGTATTAAATCATCACCCCACTTTGGCACTTTTGCCAACCGGGGGCGGTAAATCAATTTGCTTTCAGGTACCAGCCTTAGCCCTGGGAGGTTGCTGCATTGTGATCTCACCCCTTGTGGCACTCATGGAAGATCAGGTTGCACGACTTCTTTCTATGGGAATTTCTGCAGCCGCTCTTGTTGCAGGAACTAACCCACAGGATGTCCAAACTATCCTTCAACGGTGTGCGGATGGCGAATTACAATTTCTGTACGTATCCCCTGAACGACTGGAGAATGATCGCTTCATGAATGAACTCGCGTCACTGCCAATCACACTGATCGCAGTGGATGAAGCACACTGCATTTCACAATGGGGATACGATTTTCGTCCCTCTTACTTGCAGATAACCCGAATACGAGAACGACTACCGCATGCCCGCATGATTGCGCTAACTGCATCCGCCACTCCAAAAGTGCAACGCGATATTGCTGAAAAACTGGGATGGAAAACCCATCAATTCTTCTTGGGTTCCTTTGAGCGACCGAATCTTTTCTATAGTACCGTGCAAAGCACCGATAAAATTAATACGCTGCTTCACTGGCTTAAGAAAGTTCCCGGCTCAGCAATTATATACTGTAAGACCAGAAAGAGGACAAAGGAAATTGCCGATCTGCTTTCGTTGCATGGGATAGCATGCGACTTCTACCACGCAGGATTGGATCGTGAATCCAGAAAACTCAAACAAGAAAAGTGGATTAAAAGCAATACGTTGGTGATGGCTTGTACCAATGCATTTGGAATGGGAATTGATAAGCCCAATGTGCGGTTGGTTATGCATACCGATGTTCCAGATTGTTTGGAAAGTTATTATCAAGAAGCCGGTCGCGCTGGAAGGGATGAACAACCTGCACATGCAGTGATGATATACACCGAAGCGGAACTCAAGGAATTGAAAAAACTTCCGGAAATCAAGTACCCGCCCATGTCGGTTATTAGAAATGTGTATCAATCAATTTGTAATTATTTACAATTACCTGTAGGAAGTCCAGCTGGACACTACTATGATTTTGACATAGAAACATTCATTACACGCTTTCCAGTTACCCTCATTGAAACCATGAACAGCCTTCAAGCCCTTCGGCAAGAGCATATCATTGCATATGTCGACAAGGTCTATCGGCCTTCTCAAGTTGAATTCATCGCACGAAGAGTCGGCATAGAAGAAGCAGAGCTGTTTCATCCAGAACTTGAACCACTGATCAAAACGTTGCTACGGAATTATGGTGGAATCCTGGATGGCGCAGTGGCAATACAGGAAACCCGATTGGCATGGCAGCTCAACACAGATATACATTCCATACGTGAACAGCTCATTAAATTGGATGCTTTAGGTGTAATTGAATACACACCGCGTAAAGAAACACCTCAGCTGAGTTTAATGCAGGACAGAATGAACAGCGCAGAACTTGAAATCGATCACAGTCGCTACCTGCTGCGCAAAAAAGAATACGAACAGCGCATCGAATCGATGATTCAGTATGCACTTACCAACACATGTAAATCAGCTTATATTTCTAACTATTTTAATGCCGCAAAAGAGAATACATGCGGAAAATGCAGCAGTTGCAAAAACAACTCGATCGCTCCTCTTTCAGCGACTGATTTAAAAAATGGAATAGAATGGATACAGCAAGTTTTAGAGAAGGGCCCAAAATCTATACCTCAGTTAGCAGAAGAAATTAAACTGGAAGAAAAAACACTCCATGAACTACTTGCATTCATGAAACAAGAAGAAATGATCGAAGTCAATCTGGACGGGAAGATCTCTTTAAAATAGAAAAGGGCCTGGATAGAAATCCGGCCCGTATAAATCCAATATCCTATGAAAAACCGAGACGAAGATATACGCTAGATTCAATAAATGCTAATAAAATCACAATAAAATTACACACATTCTAATGGAATGTTTTTCAACGATTTAGCATTTATATTTCTTCTTCTCGCTCTAACATGAGGATCGCACTTTGAGGTACGATATAATATTTTGAACCTTCGTAAACGACTTCTGTAGCGCCACTCAAGAGAAAAATAGCCAAATCACCTTCTTTGGCCTGAAGAGGGACATATTTCACTTTTTCTTCGTCTGATTTCCAAACTTCATCCTCTATGGGCATAGGGATAACAAAGCCAGGACCCGTTTTAATCACTACACCCTGCTGAACTTTTTCTTTTTCCTGAACACCGGGAGGCAAATACAATCCACTTTCAGTTTTTTCGTTGGGCTTTGATGGGCGGATTAACACTCGATCGCCTATCACCACAAGCTTTTTGAATGTATTGTCGGATGTAATGTGCAAAGCAGGCATTTATTTGTTTTGGCACAAATTTCAAGAATGAGGCGCTGTTTAACAAAATTTTATTGCCAATACATCGGAAATGTAGAAGTTAGTATTTTTATTTGTCTAAAACCATTCCACATGTCCACCTCAAAACCAAAAGTGCTTCTTTGCGAAGACGATCCCAACCTCGGTACCGTCCTCAAGAATTTTCTTGAACTGAACGACCTGGAAGTTGTGCTCGAGAGAGATGGGCGTCTCGGCCTAGCCGCTTTTCAACGTGAAAAATTTGACATCTGTCTCTTGGATGTCATGATGCCGAAAATGGATGGCTTCGCATTGGCGGAGGAAATTCGTGATATCAATCCCGATATCCCACTGTTTTTTCTTTCCGCCAAATCCATGAAAGAAGATCAAATCAAAGGATATAAACTGGGAGCTGACGATTACATCACAAAACCATTTGACTCTGAACTTTTACTCTTTAAGATTAAAGCGATCTTAAAACGAAACGAAGAGCAAACCCGTGAGCAAGAAAATGTAGAATACGATCTGGGGAAATATCATTTCATTCCCAAGCTTAGGGAACTTTCATCTGCCGCTGGCAAAATCACCCTCTCTCCAAAAGAGAATGAATTGCTGAAAATGCTGAGCGAGTACAAGAATGATTTGTTACCACGGGAGCTTGCACTCAAAAAGATCTGGGGCAATGACAATTACTTCAATGGTCGAAGCATGGATGTATACATTGCAAAATTGAGAAAATACTTAAAAGACGACGAGAACGTAGAAATCGTCAACATCCACGGAAACGGTTTCCGCTTGCTGGAAAAATAGGTTTAAAACAACAAATTATTATTTGGCGATGATGGCTTACGGCCCATGTGTTCGTAGGCTTTTGCAGTGACCTCTCTTCCGCGTGCAGTACGCTGTAAAAAACCTTGCTGGATTAAAAACGGCTCATACACGTCCTCGATGGTGCCTGGCTCCTCGCCTACTGCCGTTGCAATCGTTCCAAGTCCAACCGGTCCACCTTTGAACTTATCAATGATTGTTCCGAGAATGCGGTTATCCATCTCGTCCAATCCGTATTCATCCACCTGCAACGCTTTCAAAGCATGTCGGGTGATATCGAGTGAGATAACGCCATCACCCAATACTTGCGCAAAGTCCCTGACCCGTTTAAGCAGTCCGTTGGCTATGCGCGGCGTAGCTCTGCTACGCCGCGCAATCTCTTTAGCAGAGTCAGATGTAATGCGGGTAGTCAGTATTCCGGCGGAACGCACAATGATTTTTTCCAGTACATCGTTGGTGTAGTATTCGAGTCGCGATTTAATCGCAAAACGAGATAATAAGGGTGCGGTAAGGAGTCCGCTTCGGGTGGTTGCCCCGATTAATGTAAACGGATGGAGATTGATTTGGATTGTTTTGGCACTGGGACCACTATCGATCATGATATCGATCTTGTAATCTTCCATCGCTGAATACAAGTATTCTTCTACAACTGTACTGAGTCGGTGTATTTCATCAATGAACAACACATCATGTGGCTCCAAACTGGTCAGCAAACCTGCAAGGTCTGCTGGTTTTTCAATAACGGGACCAGAAGTCTCTTTTATATTCACTCCCATTTCACGGGCCACGATGCGCGACAAGGTAGTTTTTCCCAGACCGGGAGGACCATGAAACAAAACGTGGTCGAGCGACTCAGAACGCATCTTGGCAGCACGAATGAAAATATTCAAGTTTTCGATGATTCCCGGCTGACCGGAAAAATCATCCAGCGATGAGGGTCGAATTGAGTTTTCAAATTCGGCGTCTCCAGATGCAGACGATGATGAAGTAGGATCCAAATGCGGATTCATGAATTCGAAATTACACCTAAAGAACTACACCACCACATTGATCATCTTGTTCTTTACATAGATGATCTTTTTAGGCGACTTACCCTCCAACCACTTGACCACCACTGCATCCTGCATGACGATGGACTCAATTTCTGATTGGGTTAAGTTCACATCCAGGTTGAGCGTAGTGCGTGTTTTACCATTCACTGCCACTGGATATTCCTTGGTGCTTTCAACGAGGTATTTTTCGTCAATACCAGGATATGCCGCATCCAGTACGGAACCGGTTTTGCCTAAAGCGGACCATAATTCTTCTGCCATATGAGGCGCATAGGCGGCAATAACCACAACCAGCTTCTCTAAAAGTTCTCCTGAATGACACTGTTGATCGGTTAATTCATTTACAGCAATCATCAAACCGGAAACTGCCGTATTGAATGAGAATCGAGTAGTATCGTCTTCCACTTTTTTTGCAACCTTATACAGGGTCTTCCAAGAAGCTTCAGACGCGGGAGCGTCTGTAACCTTCCAACCTTTCTCAGAATCATAAAAGAGTCGCCAGAATTTTCGGATAAATCGATGCACCCCTTCAATCCCCTTGGTATCCCATGGCTTGTCTTGATCAATGGGACCCAAAAACATTTCATACATGCGAAACGTGTCGGCGCCATATTTTTCTACAATGTCATCTGGATTTACCACATTGAAGTACCGCTTACTCATTTTTTCAAGTCGACCACCACACTTGAAACTTCCACTCTCTGTTATAAAAGTTGCATCCTTAAAATCAGGTTTCCACTTTTTGAACGCTTCCATATTAAGCTCGAATCCATCTACCAAACTCACATCCACATGCAACTCATCCGTTTCATATTGGTCTTTTAATCCTGCAGAAACAAATTGCTGAGTTCCGCGAATACGATAAACCAGTCGCGAATCTCCACCAATCTTTCCTTGATTCAGTAACCGCTTGAAAGGCTCATCAAAACCAATGTGTCCCAAATCGAACAGCACTTTGGTCCACATTCTGCTATACAATAAATGACCAACCGCATGCTCTGTTCCTCCTACATAAACATCCACCTGTCCCCAGTAATCACTTGCACTGCGACTGCAAAATTCGGCGGTGTTATGGGGATCCATGTAGCGTAAAAAATACCAACTGCTTCCAGCATATCCCGGCATGGTGTTGACTTCTCGTTTTCCTTCTGGAAGATCTACCCAATTGGGAAGATTAGCCAACGGACCCTGTCCCTCTGGACCCGGCTTGAGATTATCCAATTGTGGCAAGACCAGCGGAAGTGCTGCAGTGCTCATCGGAACAGCAATATCGCCTTTCCATACAATTGGAAAAGGCTCGCCCCAGTAGCGTTGGCGACTGAATGCAGCATCGCGCATTTTATAATTGGTCTGTCGCTGCGCTATACCCATGGCCTCCATTCGAGAGATGCTGACATCAATCGCATCTTTCATCAGCAACCCATTCAGGAAATCGCTGTTCTCCAATCGCGCCTCCTTCGTTGGATTGGCATCCGTCCCATCATAATGATCTCCAATGATATTGGTAATGGCGATATCAAAATGTTTTGCAAATCGGAAGTCACGCTCATCTCCACAAGGAACCGCCATAATGGCTCCTGTACCATAACCGGCCAAGACATATTCGCTGATCCAAATTGGTATAGGCTGACCCGTAAATGGATGTTTACAGTAGGAGCCGGTGAACACTCCTGTAATCTTTTTTTCTGCCATTCGCTCGCGCTCACTTCTGCTGTTGACATAAGCGATGTAGTCACCTACAGATTCAGCAGTTTCAGTTGTAGTAAGCGCATCCACCCATTCGTGTTCCGGAGCAATCACCATAAAGTCCACTCCATAAATCGTATCGGGTCGAGTGGTATATACTTTTAATGTGCGATCGGTGTTGCCGATTATTTCAAAATCAATTTCAGCTCCATAACTTTTACCGATCCAGTTGGACTGCATCTCTTTCATGCTTTCACTGAATTCGACCGTATCCAATCCCTTCAGCAATCGTTCTGCATATTCGGTGATCCGCAAATACCACTGACGGAGTTTCTTTTTGATCACTGGATGCCCGCCTCGCTCACTCACCCCATTGATTACTTCATCATTGGCCAAAACGGTTCCTAATGCCTCGCACCAATTCACTTCTCCTACACCCGAGTAGGCAAGGCGATAATGCATCAGTATATCGGACTGACGCTGAGCATCAAAACTCAGCCAGTCTTTATTGGTAAAGCGAATGGTTCGATCACCCGGACAACCATGATGATGATTTCCTTCTTTTTCGAACACCTCTACTAATTCTTGAATGGGTCTGGCTTTTTGCAGGTGTCGGTCAAACCAACTTTCAAATAATTGCAAAAAAATTCCACTGGGTCCATTTGTAATAAGATGCATCGGAGGTCCTCACTTCCCTATCCCAATCGTAGCAAAACCCGATCTTATCCAACTGCGTTCGAAAGGTAGCGATGTTGTTGTCGGTGGATATGGCAGGAGGTATTCCATGCTCAATGGCATATTGCTCAGCAGGCAATCCAAAAGAGTCGTACCCCATAGGATGCAGGACATTGAATCCTTTAAGGCGTTTGTAGCGACTGTAAACATCACTGGCAATGTATCCCAATGGGTGACCCACATGCAGTCCCGCTCCACTGGGATAGGGAAACATGTCCAATACATAGCATTTGGGCCGGTTGGTATTGTTCTGTACCCTATACACAGAATTATCCCTCCATTGCTGTTGCCATTTCCGCTCAATATCCCTGAAAGCATATTCCATGTTGGTAGCCGATTGAAGTGCTTGAAAAATATTCGTTTACGCTGAGGGGCAAAAATACGCAAACGCTTTAAAATCGCTATTTTTGAAGATCATTTGAGGAAAAGCATGAGCGAACAGAACAGGTCATCGATGAAGCGCAGCAAGCCCTCCTATTTTATGGCCATTCTTGGGGTGGCTTTGGTCTTATTCATCTTGGGATTACTCGGCTGGCTGATAATTAATGCAACGAAGCTGGAAAGCTATTTTAAGGGAAGTGTGCAGGTAAATGCATTCATCCGGGACGGATCTCCCCAACGCGAAATAGATCTTGTGCGTAAATCCATCGCCTCCAAACCCTATGCCCGGAATGTGGAGTTTGTAACCAAAGAAGCCGCCAGAGCAAAATTCATTGGAGATGGAAATGAGGACTGGCATCAGGTACTCGATTACAATCCGCTACCGGCAAGCATCGATTTTTACTTAGAGCCCGACTATGTTAACAAAGACAGTCTGAATAAAATCACCAAGGAGATTACCCGCAATTTCATCATCAGTGAGGTAAAATACCCCGACGCAGTTGTCAGCAACTTGAATAACATTGTTCGCAAGACTGGATACTTTCTATTGGGTTTGGCGGGTATACTTGCATTGATTGTTATCATCTTAATCGATAATACCATTAAGCTGGCAATGTTCTCCAATCGCTTTCTTATTAAAACCATGCAGATGGTCGGCGCTACTCGCTGGTTCATCTCCAAACCCTTTGATCAAAAAGCCATAACCAATGGCTTCATCAGCGCGGCCATTGCCATTTCAGGAATCGTGGTCATCATATACGGCGTTGAGAACTGGTGGCTACCTGAGATAAAAGCCTTGAGAGATAACACCCTATTGTTTTTATTATTTTTCGCACTCATCATTATTGGTATTTCCATAACTTTTTTAAGCACCCACCGAAGCGTGGTGAAATACCTCAAGATGAAACTGGATGACCTTTATTGAAATACGATCATATGGAACAAAATAAAAATAACGTCCTTTTCGGAAAAGAGAATCTGAAGTGGATGCTGATTGGAGCAGTGATCATCGTAGCAGGGTTTTTGCTCATGGCAGGTGGCAAAAGTGAAGATCCAACTGTATTTGATGAGCAGCAAGTCTACAGCACTACCCGGGTGACCATTGCACCGATCCTGATCGTGATTGGCTTGCTGGTGGAGGTATATGCCATCATGAAGAAGTCCAAGTGATCTGAATCCAAATCCAATGAACACAGTTGAAGCCATCGTATTGGCCATCATTGAAGGCATCACTGAATTCCTTCCCATCTCTTCTACCGGCCACATGGCCATTGCTTCCGCTTTTTTTGATTCAGAAGATGATCCCTTCACTAAACTTTATTTGGTAGTCATCCAATTGGGTGCAATTCTTTCAGTAGTAGTTGTGTTTTGGAGGAAAGTGCTGGATTTTAAAAATTTTAGTTTTTATGGGAAGTTGGTTCTTGCATTGATCCCTTCAATTCTTGCGGGGCTGGGACTTGTTAGTTTTATAAAATCAGCACTGGGTAACACGTTGATGATCTGCATCATCATGGTGTTGGGAGGAATCGTTTTACTCATGGTTGATTCCTGGTTCAAAGACGGGGGTAAAAAAGAAGAAAAAGAAATTTCGTTTAAAAATGCATGGTGGATTGGATGTTTTCAAGTTCTGGCAGTTGCACTTCCCGGATTGAGTCGCTCTGCTGCAACCATCATAGGAGGTATGCAGCAGAAATTGTCCCGTCCACTGGCTGCTGAATTTTCATTTTTTTTAGCGATCCCCACCATGCTGGCGGCGACTTCCAAAAGCCTATACGACATCTGGAAAGATGATCCAAGTTTACTCAATGGTCAAGGCATTCAAACGATCCTGCTGGGATGTGCAGTTTCCTTTGTTGTTGCGCTCATTGCCATCCGTTTTCTCATCAATTACCTCCAAAAAAACGGATTCAAAGCATTCGGCTGGTACAGGATTATCGTTGGTTCTATATTAATTATGCTTATCTTGATGGGTAAGCTTTAGCATATGAAAGAAAACAGGAAAGTCCATACTGCGTGGGCGATGTACGACTGGGCCAATAGTACATACAACCTGGTCATCACTTCAACCATTTTTCCTGCCTACTATGTTGCTGTTACTTCCAACAAAGAAAATATAGAAGAATCGTATGTGAATTTCTTTGGCCTAGAGATCATCAATACGGCTTTGCAAAACTATGCGCTAGGAATCGTGTTCTTGATTGTAGCCATAGCTTCCCCTATTCTCTCATCCATTGCAGATTATCGCGGAAATAAAAAAGCATTCATGAAGGCATTCACCTGGCTGGGATCGCTTTCCTGTATGGGTTTATTTTTCTTCACTCCAGAAAAAATAGAATGGGGCATCATCTTTTTTTCAATTGCAGCTCTTGGGTTTTGGAGCAGTCTGGTTTTTTATAATTCCTATCTGCCCGACATTGCTGATCCGCAAGATCGCGATAAAGTAAGCGCGAAAGGTTTTGCTTTGGGCTACATTGGCAGTGTATTACTACAGCTGATTTGCTTTATGATACTACTCAAACCCGATTGGTTCGGATTGGGGACAGAAGACAAAACCATTGGAGCTCGAGTATCTTTTTTATTGGTAGGCGTTTGGTGGCTTGGATTTGCTCAAATTCCATTCGCCGTCTTACCCAACAACAAAGAATCGAACAAACAACTTAAAAAACACCTGCTGGTCAACGGCTTTCATGAGCTTAAACAGGTATGGGATCAAGCCAAACAAATACCTGCCCTGAAACGCTTCCTGCTTTCCTTCTTTCTCTTTAGCGTGGGAGTTCAAACGGTAATGCTGGTAGCTGCAAGCTTTAGCAAAAAAGAAATTTTTCCAAAAGACGAAGATGAACCAAAATTACTAATGACCATTATCCTTATTCAATTGGTCGCAATGATAGGAGCTTTGATCATGAGTAGGCTTACCCGTTTCATTGGTAATATACCTACACTCATGGTGGCAGTAACCATTTGGATTGGTATTTGTATTTGGGGTTACTTCATTTATTCTCAAACTCAATTCTATATTCTGGCATTTTTTGTGGGATTGGTTATGGGAGGTATTCAAACAATAGGCAGAAGCACCTATTCGAAACTCATTCCTCCTACCGCAGATACTACATCGTATTTCAGCTTTTACGACGTAACCGAGAAAATTGCCCTGACATTAGGACTGTTGATATTTGCCCGTAATGAAGAGCTGACTGGAAGCATGCGCAATTCGATCATCGTATTGATGGTATTTTTTATTTTCAGTTTTTTTGCACTGCTCTATACTCGAAAAGTTGTAACTCGTAAAGACTATGCAGCTCTATTCAATTGATGCAGGTCGATTTAAATTAGATGGCGGAGCTATGTTTGGCGTAGTTCCCAAATCGATGTGGAATAAATTGAATCCTGCCGATGAAAACAACCTCTGCTCGTGGGCATTGCGCTGCCTGCTGGTAATTGATGGAAACAGAAAGATTCTGATCGATACAGGAGCTGGCACCAAGCAATCGGAAAAATTCTTCAGCCACTACCAACCCCATGGTGAAGGAAATTTGATCTCTTCTTTAAATAACGTAGGATTAACACCCGATGATGTAACCGATGTCATCCTTACCCATTTGCACTTTGATCATTGCGGTGGAGCTGTATCATTAATGGATGGTCAACTTCTACCCACCTTCCCCAATGCAACCTATTGGACCAATGAAAAGCATTGGGAATGGGCCGTTCAACCAAATCCTCGTGAAAAAGCTTCTTTTCTTAAAGAAAATATACTCCCGCTAAAAGATCATGGAAAACTTCAGTTCATACCTGAAAATGAAACGGGGGTCTCGCAATTCAACAATGACTTGGATATCCTGTTCACGCAGGGACATACCCGATCTATGATGCTGCCCATGATTCGCTATAAGGAGAGGACAATTGTATACATGGCCGATCTCATACCTTCTAGTTTTCATATTTCCCTTCCTTTCATCATGAGCTACGACTTATTTCCATATACTACCCTGAAGGAAAAAGAGAAGTTCCTTAACGATGCGGTTGCACACAATTATGTGCTCTTCTTTGAGCACGATCCATCGACTGAATGTGCAACAGTGGAGTTGACAGAAAAAGGTTTTAAGATAAAAGAGGCCTTTGAGTTGAGCACCCTCTGATCAATTGAACTTCATCATTGAACGCAAGGGATAACGGAGGTTTCGATAACCCATCATATCGACTTTGACGCTGCCTACTGTAATGGGACTTTCAATGCGTAAAGGAATGCGATTAAAATCGTTGGAAACCCAAACAGTCATTAGTTCACCCCCTTCAAAAATTGTTCCTCGAATCAACATGGGCTTGAACTTGATTGCATTGAACTTTCCATAACGTGTTTTTACAACCTCCTTGCCCAAGTATCGGATGTAAATATTATGAACCTGATCGTCTAAGAACATGCTGAATGGAATCTTATCTCCAATCTTGTATTTGGAAAAATCAATATTGCGTGCGAAATAAATCGAACTCAATACGTCCTGCATGCACTCATTGATTGGATATGTTCCTTTGGTGGAAATTGCCTGTTTTTCGTCGTGAAAGAAATTGACCAATTCATCTTTGCGAAATCCACCTTCCTCTACATGACGAACAAAACGCATTGGCTTAAGCGTTGCCGTATCGATATAGGTCTCATAGCGGTCGCGAACCCGAAAAATCCAGTCGTAGGAAGGATTGGAAGTCCCCAATCCAACAATATGATAAGCCGTTCGATTATTCAGTCGTGCATTGGTGACCGTAAACGATGCCGTTCCTGCATCTACATAGAGCCCAATTACATTGTAAAAAACTTTATAGGTAATGACCTCTCCCGCCTGGAATGAGAAATTGTTTGTGACACAAAAATCATTGCCCACGCTTAAACGAATGCTCGTCACACTAAATAATACAATCAGGGCAAAATGTCGAATGCGCTTCACGGTGCAAAGATAGGCGCAAGTCATCTTTCCAGGAAGCAGACTCAGAATGAAAGCATCAAAATTTTGTCAAATTTTTGTTTCTGCAGCAAAGGGCTTAAATAAAAGATAGATAAAGGTGCCAGCTATTGCAGGAAGTATGATATTGATGAGCCAAATCAGGGAACTTCCAAGTGTTATGGCGAGCAAGTGATCCTGCGCAGACGGAAGCAGTAAAGCTCCCAGCTGCCATCTAAGTCCCAATTCGACAATTGAAAATGTTGGGATAATGGATACTACAAGAAGAAAAATAGGAATAAAGAGCGCAACCTCTTCCCAGGGAACATCTGCAAGGAAATACAATACCCAAGCATACTGTATTAAAAATAAGCTGTATCGAAAAAACGAAAATAACATCGTTTGCATCAGGAATGATGAAGGAATGTTCACAAGTTCGCTGAGCCGTTCACGATACTGTTTGAGTATGTTCCATTGCAGTAAACGATCAATCAATGTGGTTGATCCGGAATAAATAAGTACGGCAATCACTGCGACTACAAAAAACAGTACCGACAATGCCGTCCAACTCCATCCCCAAAGTCCAATGTGATTGGTATCAACTCCATTCCAAACAATAAAAAGGAAAGCAATTTCACCCATGATAAGCGTGATACATAATTGCGACAAATTACCGATGAACGTTGCTGCTACTCCAGCATGACGATTATGAGGAGGCAGGAACAACGCTCTTCCCAAAAATTCTCCAATTCGATTTGGAGTGACAATCGAAAGAGCAATACCTCCCAAAACCGATTGGAAAGCCCCCCTATTGGTCATTTTCACGGTAGACCGCATCAAGCATTTCCACTTGATCGCCTCTACGTACCATTGCAACAGCATGAGAAGAATAGGAATTGCAAGTACAAGCAACCAACGATTGTTCATCAGTTCAAGAAAAGCAGCACGTTTCCAATCGCCTTGCTGATTCAGTTGCTGAATAATTCCCCATCCCAAAAAAAGGAAGAGCAAGGGGCCAACCACCCAATTGAGGAATATTTTGATATTTTTGTTTGCAGGCCAATTCATCTTGGCAAAAGTAATCCCGCTTGACACCAAAAAGAAAAATCATTTTAGGCATCGATCCAGGAACCGTGATCATGGGGTACAGTATTCTTGCGTGCCATGGAAATCAATTGAGTATGCTAGAAATGGATGTAGTAAAGCTGAATGGGAAAAAAGATATGTTTGAGCGACTGGGAATCATCAATCAAACCATACAAACGATTATTGAAAAATACCACCCAGATGCCGTTGCAATTGAAGCTCCTTTTTTTGGTAAAAACGTCCAAAGCATGCTTAAACTAGGAAGAGCACAAGGGGTTGCAATTGCTGTGGCCATGTCAAACAACATTCCGGTAGCTGAATATTCACCTAAGAAGGTAAAGCAATCCATTACAGGAAATGGAAATGCCGATAAAGAACAGGTTTGGAAAATGCTCAATCGCATCGTGCCATTAAAGCACACCCTTAAGTATTACGACGCTTCAGATGCACTGGCAGTAGCGGTTTGTCACCACTTTGATCTCCACTCGCCAATACCCAGCACTTCAAAAAAGAAAAAAACCGGTACCCAAAAAAAATCAACGTGGGAAGCATTCATAAAAACAAATCCCGAACGATTGCGTAAATCGTAACATCATTTATTGGAAGAGCGGTCGGCCAACGTATGCCAAATAAAAAAAGCAGCCGGCAACAATAATCCGAGCTTAAAATAATTAAACGCTCCCACAGAAGCATCCAACATCAGATGCAGGACAACAAGTGCAAGAAACAACCACGATGCCCAACGTTCTCCAGTTCTGATGAAAGAAAGGGACAAAAAGCCAGCTATATTCAAGAGAACATGTCCCGCTGGATATAAAATTCCATATACTGCAGTAGCTCCCGTGAACGAGTAAATGATATCCGCCAATCCCATTACGACCAATACACCAATCAGCCCATCCCGTATACTGTTCTTCATCATCAGGAATAAAATTATAAGTAGGCTAGGATACGTTGCTGAGCATCGGCCAATTCTTCGGAAGTGGGTTTCAATTTGGAACGGGTAAAATTGAGGTCATCGGCCGTTTGCATGGGCACCAGATGCAAGTGTGCATGAGGCACCTCCAGCCCAATTACTGAAAATCCACACCGCTTGCATGGAAATGCCTTTTCTATCGCCCTGGCTATGGGTTGGGCAAATACCAACATTGAACTAAGCTCTTCTTGATTGAGGTCATAGAGTTTATCGACTTCCCGCTTGGGAACCACCAAGGTGTGACCATGAACAAGTGGAAAGACATCCAAAAAAGCAAAGAACAAATCGTTCTCAGCAATTTTATAAGAAGGGATTTCCCCTGCGATGATCTTTGAAAAAATTGATCCCATTTCTACACACTGATGTTGTCGATTGTGAATACTACTCTCCCATTGGGTGCTTGAATCTCAGCCTCGTCTCCCACCTTTTTCCCCAATAATCCCTTTCCAATTGGTGAAGTAACTGAAATCTTTTGAAGCTTAAGATCAGCTTCCTTTTCAGATACGATCTGGTACGTCATCGATTTCTTTGTGACTTTATTGGTGATGGTGACTTTTGTGAGAATTGAAACTTTACTGGTATCAATGGTTGATGCATCAACGATTCGTGCATTCGCCAGTTCGGTTTCCATCCGGCTGATCTTAGCTTCTAAAATACCTTGTGCTTCTTTGGCAGCATCGTATTCCGCATTCTCCTTGAGGTCGCCTTTCTCCCTAGCCTCTGCAATAGCCTTGGAAGCAGCAGGACGCTCAACAGTCTTCATATGCTGGAGCTCCGCTTTCATTTGGTCCAGCGTTTCCTTTGTTACGTACAAAATACTCATACGGTAGTTTTTCAGTTTCGTGATGAGAAAAAAAGAGCAACGCCTCAGTGTAGACCGAAGCGTTGCCGAGGGACAAATATAGCCAATTTTGAATTTTAGAGCATTCCGGCAGTTTCCAGCTTTTGGACCAGCATATCCGACATCTTGAATAATGCTTCCTGGGTGTAGCCGGCAATATGAGGTGTTACGATCACTTGATCTCGATCGGTGAGCGAATGCAGTCGCACGCTTTCATCAGCTGTATAGCATGCAAGATCTTCATTTTCAAGGACATCAATTCCAGCGCCAGAAATACGACCTTCATCCAGGGCCAAGATCAGTGCATCCGTATCCACAACCTTACCGCGACTAGTATTGATAAATAGAGGTTGCCTTTTTAATGCCCGGAAAAACTGCTGATCAGCATAATGATAGGTCGCTTCCGTGAGTGGTACATGCAGGCTTACCACATCTGATAATTCAAAGATTTCAGTTAACTCGACTTCCCGCACGAGGGAAGAACTAAATCCTTTTTTGTATTTATCATAAGCAAGTACATTCAC
>JAFMES010000199.1 GCA_017856605.1 Chitinophagaceae bacterium | reverse complement strand
GACTATTAATTTTTTAGTTGCGAAATAATCCATCTCCTCTTCTAATGTATTGTAGCGAGTTTTTTGCGTGAATTTAACAATGCCGGCAGCATCGGCATCTAATCCCACTGTTTGCGAAAGGCAGTGCCTGATTGTGATATAGCCTTTCATGTATTTTTCAAAAATGGGAATATACTTGCTCACCTTATCATCCAATGAAATTTTTCCTTCATCAACAAAAATCATCACCAACGCAGCAGTAAGCCATTTACTACTTGCTCCCACGGGTGCTGGCATTTTTAATTTAAAATCCTCTGTTTCTTTCAGGAAAATAGTTTTTCCTTGTTTTTGTATCACAAGAATTTTGTTTTTGCCTAAAAATTTGTCGTTTTGCAATAGAATCCTGTCAATTCCTGATAGATCAGGTTGTGCCATTACGCCCGTCTGAAAAAATAGCAGAAAAGACAAGATCAAACTGCAGTTAAGGCATTTAAAAGGAGTAGGATATGTCATATTTTCCTTTTTTTTGAATTGGTTGACGATTTGAGCGTATTAAAGTGTAAATCTACTGATATGAATTTAAACAACTTTACCATACAGGCAGCTGAGGCAGTTCAATCTGCTCAGCAATTGGCTTTTAATCATGCCAACCCTACTATTGAAACAGAACATATTTTATCTGCCTTACTGGAGCAGAAGCAGTCGCCAGTCGATTACCTCCTGAAAAAAAACAATGTTTCCATTCAGGTGCTTCGAACCAAATTAAAGGAGCTACTGGATAAGTTACCAACATCTCAAGGGGAGCCGGCACAATCCCTTGGCCGCGAAGCCAATAATTGTTTCTTGCGTGCAATTTCCCAGTTGAGCAAATTTGGTGATGAATTTGTAACGCCTGAACACGTGCTATTATCCCTTGTCAATGGGAATGATCAAGTGGGTAAACTGTTGCGCGAGATGGGGTTGACTGAAAACGGTCTGGTACAATCGATTAATGAGCTTCGCAAAGGGGAGAAAGTGAAAAGTCAGACTCAGGAGACACAATTCGATGCGCTCAACAAGTATGCAAAGAACCTCATCGAACTAGCGCGAATGGGTAAGCTTGACCCAGTGATTGGTCGAGATGAGGAAATTCGTCGAACCCTTCACATTCTTTCCCGTCGTTCAAAAAACAATCCAATTCTAGTGGGAGAACCTGGTGTGGGAAAGACAGCAATCGCTGAAGGTCTGGCTATGCGGATTGTCAATGGCGATGTCCCAGAAAATCTAAAGAATAAATTGATTTATGCACTCGATATGGGTCAATTGATTGCCGGTGCTAAATACAAAGGAGAATTTGAAGAACGACTTAAAGGAGTAGTAAAAGAAGTTTCCACCAGCGAAGGCGAAATCATTTTATTTATTGATGAAATTCATACCCTCGTGGGCGCTGGGGGCGGGGATGGTGCAATGGATGCTGCCAATATTTTGAAGCCTGCCTTGGCACGGGGTGAGCTAAGAGCAATAGGTGCAACAACGTTGAATGAATACCAGAAATATTTCGAAAAAGATAAGGCATTGGAAAGAAGGTTCCAGAAAGTACTCATCGAAGAACCTGGTGTAGAAGATGCAATTTCCATCTTAAGGGGACTTAAAGATCGATATGAAACGCATCACCACGTTCGAATTAAAGACGAAGCCATTATTGCTGCAGTTGAGCTTTCTCATCGCTACATAACCGATCGTTTTCTGCCAGATAAGGCAATTGATCTCATTGATGAAAGTGCTGCAAAATTGAGATTGGAGATGAATTCCATGCCGGAAGAACTGGATACGCTGGAGCGCTCCATCCGTCAGTTAGAAATCGAACGTGAGGCCATTAAGCGCGAGAATGATGATGTTAAGATGAAAGAGCTTAACACCGAAATTGCTAATTTATCGGTACAGCGGGATACGTTACGTTCTAAATGGAAGGAAGAAAAAGAGCTGGTAGAAAAAATTCAATCGGCAAAGGCAGATATTGAAAAATTAAAACTGCAAGCAGAGAAGGCAGAGCGCGAAGGCGACTATGGAGCAGTGGCAGAAATTCGTTACGGAAAGATCAAGGAAAAAGAAAAAACAATTGTGAATCTCACCCTTGAGTTAGAGTCGTCCAACGAAAAGCGGTTATTGAAAGAGGAAGTGGATGCAGAAGATATTGCTGAAAATGTAGCCAAGGCAACGGGTATACCTGTATCAAAAATGCTTCAAGGCGATCGAGAGCGCTTACTTCTTTTGGAAGATCATTTGCATCAACGGGTAGTGGGTCAAGATGAAGCCATTGCTGCTGTTGCCGATGCAGTCAGAAGAAGCCGTGCAGGACTTCAAGATCCCAAACGGCCTATTGGGTCTTTTATTTTCCTTGGTACTACCGGGGTGGGTAAAACTGAACTTGCAAAAACATTGGCCGAATACCTGTTTGATGATGAGGGTATGATGACGCGCATTGACATGAGCGAATATCAGGAAAAGCATACCGTGTCTCGACTGGTGGGTGCTCCTCCCGGATACGTAGGATACGACGAAGGCGGTCAACTAACCGAAGCTGTTAGACGAAAACCCTACAGTGTAGTGTTGTTGGATGAAATTGAAAAAGCACATCCGGATGTATGGAATGTCTTGTTACAGGTGCTCGATGACGGGCGGTTGACCGATAATAAAGGACGTGTAGTCAACTTTAAAAATACCATCATCATCATGACCAGCAATTTGGGAAGTCATTTGATCCAAGAAGCATTTGAACATGTGGAGGATGGTGATTTAGAAGCTGCAGCCAGTCGAGCCAAGCTAGATGTTATGGCATTATTGAAGCAGACCATACGTCCAGAATTTCTGAATCGTGTTGATGAAGTAATTATGTTTCAGCCACTGAGTAGAAAGAATGTGCGATCAATTATTGAGGTGCAACTTCAATCACTTAAATCGCTTGTCGCACATTCAGGAATTGAGTTAGAGTTCACCCGTTATGCAATTGATTTTCTGGCAGAGAATGGATTCGATCCGCAATTTGGAGCACGTCCTTTGAAGCGATTGATTCAGAAAGAGATCATCAATCAACTCTCTAAAAAAATACTAGCAGGAGAGATCGATCGGTCAAAGCCGGTTACCGTGGACGTCTTCGATGGGGTGGTCGTCTTTCGAAATGAACGGGCTCTTGCGATGAAGGAGTAATGGATGGGGGCAGATTGGGACGTTCAATTTTCTTTCCAATCAGTGTTTCGATTCGTTTCATTTTTCGCTGATCCATGGAGTTGACCAATGTGATGGCCATACCCTTATTTTCAGCTCGTGCAGTGCGACCAATTCGGTGAACATAATCTTCACCATCAGGCGGTACATCAAAATTGATAACTAATTCTATTTCGTCGATGTGTATTCCTCTGCTCAAGATATCCGTTGCAACCAGTATGGGTAGACGTTTTGAAGAAAATGCTTGCAGTACTTCCTCCCGTTGCTGTTGATCGAGGTCCGAGTGAATCTCTTTGGCATCGAGCGGCAGCTTCTGTAACTGACGGGTAAGTTGCTTTACTGTTTGTTTTTTTGAACAGAAGATCAATACGGATTTGAATTTCCCTTCGGAGAGCAGATGAGAAATTAAAGGGATCTTATCGGCATCGGAAACAGCGTATTGCAATTGCTGAATGGTTTCTGGCGGTTTTGAAACTGCAATATTGATTTCAACGGGATGTTGAAGTATTTTCTTTGCTAACTGAAGGATCTTGGGTGGCATGGTTGCCGAGAAAAGGAGGGTTTGCCTTTTTGCAGGTAAGTGGGAGATGATGCGCATGATGTCGTCATGGAACCCCATATCCAGCATCCT